>PBEI01000011.1 GCA_002718375.1 Gammaproteobacteria bacterium | reverse complement strand
TAATTTCAGAAAATGCATTTTCTAAATATAAATCCCATACCATTTTCCCAGAATCAAGAGGTTTACCAGAAGATCCGATTTGTTTCGATAGAGTTCCTAGACCCTGGATTTTATCTGTCTGAGCAAAACTGATTTCATGTTTCAGGTCGAGATGCTTGGATGACGAAATAAATAGCTCAGATGAAATCAATTCGTGAATCATTGAACGAATGAGAATCACTGGGATATCGAAAGTCAATCCATTCCAAGAAATCAACTTGGATATATCATTTTGTAATGCTTCGTGCAGAGTGCGAAGCATATCCTCTTCTGAATGATCATTGATCGAAAGTGATGTCATGGTTGTCTCTTCACTGGAGACTTTGAGAAAAGAAATTGCAATTATCTTATGCATATTTAGTGGGGGGAATTCAGAACCAGATTGCTGCAAGAATCTAAATGTCATCGCACGGATAATATCTTCATCTGCTAGGCCATTGAGATTCATATGTTCTTTCCCGTATTCCAAATCAGGAATCGTTTCGATATCGATTATGATCTCTGTCATGATTCAGTCTCTAAAACCACCATTGCGATTGACCATGGATGGTCATCACTGATGCTGATATGAGAAGATGATATTCCCAAAGTATTGAACTTTTGCCTGATCTTATTTGTGTAATGTAATTCTGGTTGGCCACTTGATTTTCGACTCAAACCAAAATCTTTCCAATGAATACCTTGGGAAAATCCAGTACCAAGTGCTTTCACAGCAGCTTCCTTGCCTGCGAAAGCATTGCATAAGTATCGTTCTTTGTTTTTTGTCTTATTGAATAAATCCATTTCGTCATCATTCAATATTCTCTTTGGAAAACGATCACCATACTTCTGATATAAATTTTGAATGCGCTCGGCATTGACAAGATCAACACCAATTCCATAGATACTCATTTTCTGGATGACTCCATGATCTTCTTCATCTCTTTGACAGCCTCTGCCATGCCTGTAATAACTGACCGTGCAATAATAGAATGACCAATATTTAATTCTGTAATTTCAGGGATTGCTGAAATTAAAGCCGTATTCTCATAATTCAATCCATGCCCAGCATTGACTTGCAAACCAATGCTTTTCGCATGCTTTGCACATTCCTTGATTCGATCAAATTCATACTCTTGGTCTCTTGGATTCAGACTGTCCGCATAAAGTCCAGTATGTATCTCGATCGCATCTGCTCCAGCCAATCGACTTGATTCGATCTGTTTTGGGTCAGGATCAACAAATAAAGATACTTTGATGCCAGATTTTTTGAGACGATGAATTGAATCAGAAAGTTGATCCACATCACCCATTACATCAAGTCCTCCTTCTGTTGTGAGTTCTTCTCTTTTTTCTGGAACCAAACAACAATCAAATGGTTTCAAAGAGCATGCTATATCAATCATTTCTCGTGTAGCAGCCATCTCTAGGTTGACGCGTGAATTGGTCACAGCAACCAATCGCTCAACGTCATGATCTTGTATGTGTCTTCGATCTTCTCTCAAATGAACAGTAATACTATCGGCCCCATTCTTTTCAGCGACCAATGCAGCCTCTACTGGATCTGGATAATCGATTTTTCTAGCTTCTCTCAAAGTGGCAACATGATCCACATTCACTCCGAGAAATATTGATGATTTGGCATTCATAATGTCTTACACTTCCTTTTGGTAGTATAATAAGCCATTCTTAAATACATGACTAAGAAAATTCATCAAAATGAGCAAGTTAGAGATTTTATAAACATAAGTAATGAATAAATTATCCACATTCGCGACAGTAGACCCAAACAATGGAATGAACAAAAATACGCCTGCTCGCTGTCAAAACTTAGTCAGTGGTGAATGGAAAGATGATGAAAATGAATATACCAAAATACCTGACCCCCTTAATGGGGACGATTTTATTTTGGTACCTAATACCACTGATGCAACTGAGTTCATCGAAAACCTGAAAAATTGTCCAAAAAGTGGCCTGCATAACCCCGTCAAAAATGTAGACCGTTATGTCATGCTCGGAGATGTCTGTGCGAAATCTGCTGAATTGATGAGAGATCCAGAAATTGAACTCTTTTTTGCAAAATTAATCCAAAGAGTAATGCCAAAAAGCATCAATCAGTGCCTAGGTGAAGTGAGGGTCACAAGAATATTTCTTGAGAATTTTGCAGGTGATGGTGTGAGATTTCTTGCCAGAGGGTTCAGCAATCCTGGAGATCACGATGGTCAAGAATCCAAAGGGTATCGATGGCCTTTCGGTCCAGTTGTCCTGATCGCTCCCTTTAATTTTCCACTGGAAATACCCGTATTGCAGTTTATGGGTGCTCTTTTCATGGGCAATAGACCACTTGTAAAGACAGACTCAAAAGTTAGTATCGTTTTTGAACAATTTTTAAGAATGGCCATTCATTGCGGTCTACCTGCTTCTGATTCAGACTTTATTCACTGTGATGGAAAGAATATGGATCAACTAATTACTGATGGCAAAGAATATATCAGACATCTCCAATTCACTGGCTCTTCTGATGTTGCAGAACATCTTGCAAATAAAATGAATGGAAGAATCAAAATAGAAGATGCAGGTTTTGATTGGAAAATAATTGGGCCTGATTTTGAGCAAGATTGGCTAGATTATGTTGCATGGCAATGCGACGAGGATGCATACAATGCATCTGGTCAGAAATGTTCAGCACAAAGTATTTTATTTGTGCACAATAATTGGTCTGAACATTTGATACCAAAAATCTCAGAGCTTGCAAANAGAAGGAATCTAGACAATCTGACGGTGGGACCTATTCTCACTTGGGATAATGTTCAAATAAAATCACATATTGATGCATTATTGAAAATTGATGGATCAAGCGTTCTCTTTGGAAATGAGAAACTGGAAGATCATCAAATCCCAGAAGTTTATGGATCAATAAAACCGACAGCTGTCCAGATTCCCATAGAGGCACTCCTTTCAAATCATTTTGAGCTCATCACAACTGAATTATTTGGCCCATTTCAAGTAGTGATCGAGTACAGCGATGATCAACTCTCCATCGTTTTGGATGCACTTGAGCGGATTGAAATGAATCTAACGGCAGCAGTTGTATCAAATGATCTTGCATTCCAACAAAAGATTCTGGGCAATACTGTCAATGGAACAACTTATACTGGCATGAGAGCAAGAACGACTGGGGCACCACAGAATCATTGGTTNGGNCCNTCAGGAGATCCCAGAGCAGCAGGGATAGGCACANCTGAGGCAATTATTAATACTTGGAGTGGCCACAGAGAAATTATTCATGACATTGGCCCAATAAAAACAGATTGGAACATACCGGAATCACAATAAAATGAGCGAAAATCAAAAAAAATATATGGATCAGGAATCCATACATGGACCTGATAACTACAAACCACTTCCAGTTGTGCTCTCTGAAGCCAANGGTGTATGGGTATGGGATGTGGATCAAAATAAATACTTAGATATGATGTCTGCCTACTCTGCCGTCAGTCATGGTCACGCACATCCAGAGCTGGTGAAAGTTTTTCATGAGCAATCAAANACGTTGTCACTGACTTCGAGAGCATTTTATACAAACACANTNGGACCCTATCTTGANACGATNACAAAAATGACTGGTTTTGAAATGGCTCTGCCAATGAATTCAGGTGCCGAAGCTGTTGAGACNGCCATTAAAGCTGCAAGAAGATGGGCTTATCGATCCAAGANAATAGAAAAANATAAAGCTGAGATCATTGTNGCTGATGGAAACTTTCATGGAAGAACAACAACAATAATCAGTTTTTCAAGTGAGTCAAATTCAAAAGATGACTTTGGACCNCATACACCTGGTTTTATTTCAGTTGAGTTTGGAAATAGTCAGGCTGTTGAAGATGCCATCACTAAAAATACTGCAGCGGTCTTATTTGAGCCCATTCAAGGTGAAGGCGGAATCATAGAGCCTCCTGAAAATTGGTTGCCAGATATACGAGAGATTTGNGATANAAACAATGTATTAATGATCTTAGATGAAGTTCAATCTGGTCTTGGTAGAACTGGAAAGNTATTTGCATATGAACATGCCAATATTAGACCNGATGGTTTGATATTAGGAAAAGCGCTCGGTGGTGGATTNATGCCGGTTTCAGTATTTCTCTCTTCAGAAGAAGTGCTTCAATGGATGAATCCTGGATCTCATGGCTCTACATTTGGTGGAAANCCNCTGGGTTCAGCNATAGCAAAAAGATCNTTGGAACTGCTCGAAGAGGAGGGNTTGATTGAAAACAGTCGTGTCATGGGAGATTATTTCAAACAATCTCTGTTAGAACTTAATTCTCCAATCATNAAAGAGATCAGAGGTAAAGGTCTATGGCTTGGTGTTGAGATAGATCAAAGCTACATCACTGGAAAGGANCTCTCGAAGCTGTTGCTCAAAAAAGGAATCTTGTGCAAAGAAACCCGTGACACAACGATTCGATTCGCACCACCACTGATCATCAATAAAGACGAGATCGATTGGGGTGTCGAAATCATTGGTAGTGCGTTTAAGGCCATTGAAGAAAAGGCCTGANNTAAAAAAATGACTACACAATCTACGAATCANGTCTTGCTCATTAGACCTGCAGAATTCTATTGCAATGATCAGACANTGGAAACCAATCACTATCAGATTTCTGATGACANCATTTCACGTGATAAAACANTCTCTATGGCTANNAGTGAATTTGATCAATTTNAAAAAACCTTGGTTGAAAATAAAATAAAAGTAACCACACTTGATGGAAATATAGGATGCCCAGATAATATCTTTCCAAATTGGGCAGTCACCTACTCTGATAAAAGCATGCATATATTCAGCATGCTTGGAAAAAATAGACGACTGGAAAAATCAAAAGATCACATTGAATTCTTAGAGAAAACATATCGNCTTGANCANGATTATACNCCTTATGANAATGAAGGATTNTTCTTAGAGGGCACAAGCAGTCTNGTGATGGATCGAATCAATCGTATTGCATACATGGGANTNTCTGCTCGCTCAGATTTAAAACTTGCTGAAATATGGTCTGAAAANAATGACTTCAAACTCATTCCATTCGAAACAAGCAGTCATACTGGAGGACCCATCTATCATAGTGATGTAATGATGTATATCGGAACAGAGCTGGCTGTGGTTTGTGAGGATGCGATAACAAATGGAAAAAGCAATGTCATTGAAAGCCTCGGTAAGACACATGAATTAATGTTCATCTCTCATTCTCAATTGCTCAATTTTTGTGGCAACTGCATTGAGNTTAAGGATGATNAGAACCGCTTATGTCTTGTNATGTCATCAAAGGCTATCGCTGGATATGATGACTCNCAGAAAAAGGTTTTGAATCATTTCTATGATCGAATCATTCATTCGGATTTNGAGACAATAGAAAGCCATGGCGGTGGCTCAGCAAGATGTATGATTATGGAGCTTTACTGATNATTTACAATACGATCATAAAGATCNGGATTCGTNTCNCCTTCGGTTGAAATAAAAAATACACTAGAGGATTCATTTAAACCGATTAGATCCAGATACTCTGAATATTCCTTCTCCATACAAATTTTCTCAATAAACCCCATTGTCACAGCCCCACTCTCTCCTGAAACAATNGCTTGGTCTGGCTTTCTNATTTGAGCTAATCTCGCCATTGAATCCAATGCAACCACATCATCGCATATAGCAAAGAAATCAGTGGTTTCTTTAATGATATCCCATGCAAGAATACTTGGGGTTCCACAACACAATCCGGCCATTAGAGTGTCTAATTTATCTAAAGAGTGTGGATTACCATCACCGATCTTTATTGATTGAAAATAACAGGCAGCACCTGTTGGCTCAACCACTATAAATTTAGGNCGCGGCCGGTCCATATTNGAGAATGCATCAAATATTGAAGCTGCGAAGGATCCTACACCTGCCTGCATAACCACATGCGTGGGCCAGATAAAATCATCGTTTTCAAGCTCATGGATGATGGTTTGATAACCCACCATGATGTCTCTCGGTATATCCTCATAACCAGCCCATGAAGTATCTTGAATCAATATCCAATCATTCTCATCAGACATCTTTGCAGCATATTCAACTGTTTCATCGTAATTCAAATCAGTTACAAAAGCTTTTGCACCATGAGATTCAATGGCATCTACTCGATGTCTAGAGGTATCTTTTGGTAAAAAAACGATGGCTCTACAACCAAATCTTTCTGCACACCATGCAACAGCCCTCCCATGATTGCCATCTGTGGCAGTAGCAAATGTCATTTTTTTNATTGCATCACTTTTTTGCATAACAGATTCAAATTCCAAATCTGATTGATCATTATTAACATTTGAAACAATGATCTTTGCCATTGCATAAGAGGCGCCCAGCGACTTGAAAGCATTGAGACCAAAACGCTTACTTTCATCCTTTATTTGTATACTTTTAAGATTCAATTNTTTTGAANANTCATCNAAGTTGATCAATGGAGTTTGCGAATANTTGGGCAATGATTNATGAAATCTTCTGCACTCATCAGAGTTCATTTTTGCCCTATAACCATTGTCATGNAATGGATTAGAGATGATATCAATATCACTCATAGATTTTCACTTGAAGCGATCAGCAAGAAGGCAGAGAATCTCATACATCATAGTCGCCCCAACGAGAGCTGTATTCCCAGTCTGGTCAAAAGGAGGAGCAACCTCNACCACATCTGCACCAATTAGATTGAGACCCTTTAAGCCTCTAAGAAGCGTTTGAGCCTCAATGGTTGTNATACCCCCCACCTCAGGGGTACCAGTTCCTGGAGCAAATACAGGGTCAAGACCATCTACATCGAAAGATATATATGTCGGNCCATCTCCCACAGTATCCAATGCGTCTTTAATCACCTCTTTAACACCTCNNTCAAAAAANTCTTCCATAAAGACTACTCTCATCCCTGAATCCAAAGAAAAGTCAATNCCATCCATGAAATTCTGAGCACCCCTAATACCAATTTGAATNGTACGCTTAGGGTCTAACAAACCATCTTCTACGGCCAATCTAAAAGGTGAGCCATGATGAAACTTAGAGCCCCATATTTCGCCCCATGTATCTGTGTGTGCATCAATATGAACCATTCCGATAGGACCATCATTGGCAATGCCTTTAAAAATGGGATATGTAATTGAGTGATCTCCACCGACACTCAAGGGAATCACGCCGGATTCTTTTACCAAACCAAAGAAATCTGTGATGTCNTTGTTGACGGCTTGATGATCAAAAGGTTCCGAGAATGAAACATCACCTAAATCAGCAATATTTGCAATATCAAATGGGCTTTCTCTATTGATATGATGAATGGTTCTCATNAAGCTTGACTGATTGCGAACTTCTCTTGGNCCATGCCTNGCTCCAGCTCGATTTGTCACGCCACCATCATATGGAACCCCAATGAGACCAATATCAACATCTTCCAATGTTTCAGCCAAAGGAGTCCTCATAAATGTCGGAATGCCAGCATATCTTGGCTCAAGATTTCCAACATAATCTTTTTTTGTCACNGGTGACTTAAATGTAGTTTTTTTTGTCATAAAAGAAATCGTTATAATGTNANTNCAATCATATAACAAAAAGGCAGAAAAATAGTTTGAATCTTAAGAAACTAGACTTACATGGCCTCAAGCATCATGAGGTATCGATCAAGGTTGAAAACTTTGTATTACTCAATCAAAATTCACTACCGATTGANATNGTCTGCGGCAAGAGTCAGAAAATGATTGATATCGTTATAAATGTGCTTAATCAAATTGAGTGTGAAGAATATTTCATTAAGGANTTTGGAAGCNTCATCATCAGAAAAATATAATCAAGTCATATATCCCTTTTGATNGACNTATACATCTTCTTTGTCATNANCTCTTTTCCATCNAGATGAAACTGNATNGTTTCTCTTGTCAATTTCTTNGCNGCCAATAATGTATCTCTTTCAGAAAAGTCCATCTTCTNNATAGATTTAATTTGTTTTCCTGAATACTTTTTGATCTGTGAGTCTTTTGATAATAGATGAAAACCTTGTTCAGGTTCATATCGATAATACTGATGACTTTCAATTTCTTTTGGGTTAAGTGCTTCAGTCTGGAAATTGATTGCATAACCAATTTCTTCGAGCAATCTGATTTCAAAAATTCTCAATAGTGGCTCATGCTCNTCAGAAAAATTGAATTGCTTNAATGCCTCATGNTAAATGTCAAAAAGATTTGGATATGGATCTGCATTNGACAAAAAATTAAGTATAAGCTCATTCATATAAAGTGCAGNAAGAAAATGATCGGCCTCAATCAATGATTGATGTTGCTGAAAGGNTTCTATATTTCTGAGTGTTTTTAGCTGGGACCTTCCTGACCAAGAAGCGTTCAGTGGCATAAAGGGTTGCATAAATGATCTAAATTTTGACTTAGGTCTCTTAGACCCTTTAGCAATCACATCGACTCTTCCATAATTTTTTGAAAATAGATTCAGTATTTGACTGGTTTCAGAATAAGGTCTTTGATGAATAATAAAAACTGGTTCATTCTCAATTATCAATTGATTCGCCATGATTATTTTCTTCGTCCTGGCTTCACAACCTTTATATAAGTTGATAAATAGACTTGGCGATCCANTATCCTCTCAATTTCTTTCCTCGCTTCAGANCCAATTTTTTTTAATAACTGACCTTGCTTGCCAATGATTATCTTTTTATGAGCTTGTTTATTGACCAATATGACCATCTCAATTAAAAAAACTTTATCTTTCTCTTNAAATGTTTCAATCACACAATCAAACTTATATGGCAATTCATCCTTAAGATTTTCCATAAGCCTTTCTCTNAGTGCCTCTGATATCCTGAAATGCAAGTCCTGATCTGTGGATATNTCATCATCATAATCAAGATGATGATTGGGTAGATGGCCCTTGATCACACCAAGCAGTGAATCGAGATTCTTATTNTATTTTGCTGAAATCGGTATCACATCAGAAAAAGTATCCAAATATGAATGCTCCTTTAAGAAATCCAGTATCTTGGTCTTGTCNTTAAAACGNTCNACTTTGTTTACAACATGAATAGANGGTANAGACTGAGCGTCTATTTGTTCGAGTAATTGTTCGTCCGTTTTTGTCCATTTATTGGCCTCNGANANCATGANAATGACATCTGATGAAGCCAAAGCATCTAAAACNGATTTATTANAGGTCTTGTTGTGACTNGCAATTTTTTTATTAGAAACCAGCCCTGGGGTGTCTACAAGAATGATTTGTGAGTCCTCATCATTAAGTATTCCAATTATATTTTGTACTGTGGTCTGAGGCTTAGAAGTCACAATTGTGACNTTTTCNCCAATCAATGCATTAATCAGGGTTGATTTACCNACATTGGGNCTTCCAATGATTGCGACATAACCACTCTTCTTTTTTTCAGTCATGATCGTTCAGGACAACATTGAGGGCTTTTTCAGCAGCCTGCTGTTCTGCTGTTTTTAGATTCTTCCCTNTACCATTGGTAANCAGATTCATTGTTGTAATGATGCACTCCACCTCAAAGANCTGATCATGTTGATCGCCTTCTGTTTTTATAAGCTTATATTCAGGGAGTTTCATGTTATTTTTTTGTAATACTTCCTGAAGGGCACTCTTAGAGTCTTTAAATAGATCCTCAGGATTTATTTGACGAATCATCTTTTCAAAAAGACTTTTAATCACTTTTTGGGCTGANTCGAATCCTCCATCAATATANACCCCTCCAATNAGNGCCTCCAATGAATCAGAGAGTATTGAGTCTCTNTTTTTTCCTGAGGTGCTCTCTCCTTTGCCTAGGATAAGAAANNNATCNAATTCAATTTCTCTAGCNATCTGAGNAAGGGCTCTCTGATTAACGAGATGAGCTCGCATTCTGCTCAANCTGCCCTCTTCTATTTGTGAGAATTCTTTATAGAGTCTNTCGCTTAAAACCATATCTAANACTGCATCACCGAGNAATTCCAGTCTTTCATAATTCTTTGCAGAATGACTTCGATGCGTCAGTGCTCGAGTCAATATATCTGAGTCATTAAATANATATTGGATGTTACTTTCGAGCTGTTTATGTTTGTTTTTAGAAATCAAAACGTATCTGATTTATTTAATTTTATCGCCAATCCTGTCCCACTTAGGAAAAGTTGAGAAATCCCAATTGAACCATATTCTAGTGGCTGATCCGACAACATGATCACTGGGAACAAATCCTGGGCATTCAAAACGGCTGTCTGTACTGTTGTCTCTATTATCACCCATCACNAAATATGTGCCTTCTGGAACCGTATATGTGCCTTCTCTCCCTCTGCGAGAAGGAGTAAGGAGTAAACGATGATCAATTCCATCAATCGTTTCGTTGTATACGTGTGAACCATACTGCTTTGGATCCTTAAAAACTGAGTCATAGCTTGAAATAATTGATTCTCCATTGATCTTTAACTGCTTATTTCTATATACAACCTCATCTCCTGGCAATCCAACCAACCTCTTGATGTATTTGATATCTCTATCACATGGAAAGTCGAAGACTAGAACATCNCCTCTTTTTGGTTCTTTATTGGTAAANATTGTCTTTCCTGTTAATGGCATTCTGATGTTNTAAGCAAACTTATTAACCAAAATAAAATCACCTTTTTCGAGTGTTGGCATCATAGATGCTGAGGGAATTCTAAATGGTTCATAAGCAAACGACCTAAAAAGAAATATGATAAGCANAATNGGAAACATGGCCCCGCAAACTTCATAGAACTCCGAGTCTTTCTTTAAAATNCGCTTACCAATAAGCCAAGAAAGCCCAAGAAAAAGGGTTATGAAAAATAGTATTGTNTGAAAATCAAAAATCATTTGAGCATTATAGATTGGAATTGTGTTNAATCTGTGATTTTTTCTATGAATTCATCAGTCTTTNTTCATGATAGACAAAAAGGCTTCTTGAGGTATTTCTACTGCACCAAATTGCTTCATCCTCTTTTTTCCTGCTTTTTGCTTTTTGAGTAATTTCATTTTTCTGGTGACATCTCCNCCATATAATTTTGCAGTGACATTCTTNCTATANGCTTTCACATTGCCTCTTGCGATTATTTTGCCNCCAATTGCAGCCTGCAGCGCAACTTCAAACTGTTGTCTCGGTATGATCTTTGTCAAACGATCAATGATTTCCCTTCCTCTTGATACAGCGTTTGCTTTATGAATGATCACAGAGAANGCATCAACTTTTTCATGATTNACTAAAATATCAAGCTTGACCAACTTATCAGGTTGAAATCTCAAAAAATTNTAATCAAAAGATGCGTAACCTTTTGATATCGATTTTAAGTGATCAAAAAAATCCAGAACCACTTCTGCNAGNGGNAGCTCATAATCCATAANAACCTGNCTTCCNAGATATTGGATTCGTTTCTGTATTCCTCTTCTTGCTTGGCAAAGTTGAATCACATTGCCAACAAATTCATGAGGTGTTAATAAAGTCGCTGCCACAATAGGTTCTCTAATCTCTTTCACGCTATTCATCTTCGGGAGATCATCTGGATTATCTATCTGGAGTACTTCTCCNTCTGTTTTAACNACTTCATGGACAACGGTTGGTGATGTGGTCACCAAATCAAGGTCATACTCTCTTTCTAACCGTTCTTGAATGATTTCCATATGCAACATTCCAAGGAACCCNCACCNNAANCCAATCCCCAAAGCTGATGATGATTCAGGCTCAAAGTGNAAAGACGCGTCATTGAGTTTTAATTTATCCAATGCTTCTCTNAATGCTTCNAGATCTTCAGANACGGATGGGTAAAGCCCAGCAAAAACNCTTGGTTGAATTGACTTAAAACCAGGCAATGATTCAGATGTGGGGTTCTTAAAATGAGTTACTGTGTCTCCAACTGGAGCTCCATANATATCTTTCACGCCTGCAATCAAGTAACCAACTTCTCCAGAGGTTAATGTTTTTCTTTCTTTTTTCTTTGGGGTATAGACTCCAATATCATTGACTATGAAGTCTTGCCCCGTTGACATGACTTTAATCTTATCTCCAACAGATATTTTNCCTTCGAATATTCTTATCAGAGAAACGACTCCCACATATTGATCAAACCANGAGTCAATAATGAGCGCTTGCAATGGTTTTTCATCNTCTATTTTTGGTGATGGAATTGATTTGACAATCTTTTCCATTAAGAACTCAATNCCCTCTCCTGTTTTGGCACTGATCAAAGCTGGATCATCAACTTCAACTCCAATGATTTCATCGACATCATTTAGAACTTTNTCTGGATCAGCNGCAGGGAGATCAATCTTATTCACTACTGGAATAATTTCCAACCCTTCCTCTATCGCNCTATAAGAATTTGCAACACTTTGTGCCTCAACACCTTGAGAAGCGTCAACAACCAATAAGGCNCCTTCGCATGCTGCAAGTGATCTTGAGACTTCGTATGAAAAATCGACATGNCCAGGNGTATCAATGAGATTAAAAATATAATCNTCACCNTCTTCTGATTTGTATTNCAATGAAACGGATTGAGCCTTAATGGTGATACCTCTCTCTTGTTCGAGCTCCATGCTATCNAGAACCTGTTCTGTCATCTCTCTTGCTTCCAGGCCTCCACACAATTGAATTAAACGATCAGCAAGCGTTGATTTACCGTGATCGATGTGTGCAATAATCGAGAAATTTCTTATTTTTTTCATTTAATTTGGAATGAATCTGTTGAGCCCAATATGACCCTAATNACTTGATAGACTGAAGTGTCGCTTATTCCTTTAGGGTTTGCAAAATATTCAATGATNGTTGGGTCTTGCTCTGANAGTATTTTCCTAAATGAATCTTGTTCATCTTCGCTGGCTCTCAAATAATGATTCTCNAAATATGACAAGAGAAGATAATCCAACTCCTTGGTACCTCTTCTGCATCGCCATTTGATCCTTGAAAGATCGTGTTGTGAATCATTCATTCAAATCTTCGGTGGCAATCATCTTTTTGATCTCTGCAATTGCCTGACCAGGATTCAAATCTTTCGGACATGCCAAAGAACAATTCATGATCGTATGACAACGATAAAGCTTTGACGAATCATTCAGATCTTTTAAACGATCTTTTTTCGCATCATCACGACTATCCTGAAGCCAACGATATGAAGCCAACAATGCTGCAGGACCAAGATATTTATCTCCATTCCACCAATAGCTNGGGCAACTGGTTGAACAGCATGCACAAAGGATGCAAGCAGAGGGTTGGTCAATTTTCTTCTGATCTTCTTTNCTTTGAAGCCTCTCTGATCCTTCAGGAGCAGGAGTATCTGACTTGAGCCAAGGCTCAACTGATGAATAACCCTCATAAAAATTAGTTAAGTCGACCACTAAATCTTTTACAACATCCATGTGAGGNAGAGGAAAAATGCGAATATCTCCTTTTAGATCTTTAATCGGCTTTATGCATGCCAGTGTATTGACGCCATTGATATTGTGAGAACATGANCCGCAAATGCCTTCTCTGCATGATCTCCTAAAGGTTAATGAGGGATCAAAATCGCTTTTAATTTTAATGAGCCCATCCAAAACCATCGGGCCACATTTATCCATATCTATCTCATAAGTATCCACACGAGGATTTGAATCATCAGANGGATCATAACGATATACATGAAATGTCCTGATATTCTCAGCCGATTCATCAGCACTGAAATAATCNCCTTTTTCGATTTTTGAGTTCTTNGGTAGTGTAAATTCCGCCATGATTANTCCTCTAGTAAACTCTTGCCTTGAGAGGTATTGATTCTACCTCATCTGTTTGAGTATCTAAATGAACAGGCGAAGATCCAATGGTTACATCATTGTTCTCATCCATCCAACCCATNCTATGAATCAGCCAGTTCTCATCNTCACGATCGGGNTAATCATCTCTTGCATGTGCTCCTCTGCTTTCTTTTCTAACCTGGCCACTTTGCATNGTGATGATGGCTTGACCCANAAGATTCTCTAGCTCGAGTGTNTCAATTAAATCTGTATTCCAAATNAAACCTCGATCGCTCACAGAAACATCTTTGAATGACTCAATNCATGAGGANAGTTTTTCCACTCCCTCTTGCATTAGCTCCTCTGTCCTAAAAACAGACGCATGCTTTTGCATGATGCTTTGCATNTCTGCTCTTATTTCTGCGGTTGGAAGTGATCCTTTTGAGAATCGAATAGAGTCAAACTTNTCGATGATCTTATCCAATTGATTTTGGTTCACCTTTCCTTGAATATCCATTGGTTTAATGGTTTTTTGGCACTGAATGGCAGACTCTCGTCCAAANACCACAAGATCAAGCAGTGAGTTAGAACCTAAACGATTTGCTCCATGCACTGATACAGATGCAGCTTCACCAACTGCCATCAATCCTGGGACAATCTNCATCTCACCATCCGAGTTTTTGGTAATGACCTCTGTATGCATATTTGTCGGCACACCACCCATATTGTAATGAACTGTGGGTANNACAGGAATGGGGTCTTTTGTTACATCAACGTCAGCAAATACCCTTGCTGTTTCAGCAATACCAGGAAGACGCTCTTCGATTACTTCAGGTCCTAAGTGCTGAAGATTAAGATGAATATGGTCTTTTTTCTCTCCCACACCTCTCCCTTCAAGTATCTCCATTGTCATAGATCGACTCACAACATCTCTTGACGCAAGGTCTTTTGCATTAGGCGCATAACGTTCCATAAATCGCTCGCCATCAGAATTAGTAAGATATCCTCCTTCTCCTCGAACACCTTCTGTAATAAGGCATCCAACACCATAGATACCAGTTGGATGAAATTGAACAAATTCCATGTCTTGTAAAGGCAAACCTGCTCTGAGAGCCATACCAGAACCATCACCTGTACATGTGTGAGCTGCTGTGCAGGAGAAGTAAGCTCTTCCGTGTCCACCAGTTGCCAATATTACCCGTTGAGCCCGAAAAGCATGGATCTTGCCAGTTGCCATTTCTAGCGCTATAACTCCAGTGCATTCACCATCTTCCATAATTAAATCGAGTGCAAAATATTCAATGAAGAATTCAGCTTTATTTTTAATGGATTGTTGATACAGGGTATGCAACATCGCATGACCTGTTCGATCTGCAGCAGCACATGTCCTTTGTGCTATACCATCGCCGAAATGGGTAGTCATTCCTCCAAATGCTCTTTGGTAAATTTTTCCATCATCTGTTCTCGAGAATGGAATACCATAACGCTCCAATTCTAAGACTGCGTTTGGTGCTTCCTTACACATATAAGCAATAGCATCCTGGTCCCCTAACCAATCTGAGCCTTTGACTGTGTCATACATGTGCCACCTCCAGTCATCCTCTCCATTATTCCCAAGAGCAGCACTAATTCCTCCTTGTGCTGCAACAGTATGACTTCTTGTGGGAAAAACCTTAGTGATGCATGCAGTCTTAAAGCCAGATTCTACAAGCCCAAGCGTTGACCTCAGACCAGACCCACCTGCGCCAACAACTACTACATCATATTGATGTTGAATAATTTCGTAATCTTTACTCATCTGCTATTACTATTTCTCAAATTCTCATCAGAGAGATGATCGTTAGTGTAATTAGAGATAATCTAATCACCCTCACAATGTATAGAATCGTGATTTGTTTGGACTTAGATTCAACATAATCCTCTGTAATTACTTGTAATCCAAGTTCGGAATGATAGAAAGTGTATAAAACTGTTAGAGCAAGTAGCATCGAATTCAATGGTTCAGCAATCCATTGCTGAATTTCTGGAACAGAGGCTTGATTTAGAAAAAACAGAAGTTGATATACCATCCAGTAACCAAGAATAAAAAGTGCAATCGCAGATGATCGCTGACTCTTCCAGTGATCACTATCATGCTCAAAACCAGCAAGCCCAAAAAGTCTTCTTATTTTTAAAATAACGCCCATCAGATTTTCCACCAAAATAATATGGTCATAAAAAGAGAGATGACAACAACTGCTATGCCTGAATTTCTGACTTGATTTTGTTCAAATCCTTTTCCTATATCCCAAAGTAGATGCCTTATGCCATTTAATGAATGGTAGAAGAACGCAAATGTCAGCCCAATGAGAGGTAAGACTGATAGTGGATGACCAATAAGGGTCAGTATTATCTGACTAAAGTAACCATCAAAGGCGATTGCTGCAATCCAAAGTGGAAATAAAAGTGAACCGAAGTAAAGGGCAACACCGGACAGTCTATGTATGATTGAGAGCGTATTAGTTACTTGCCATCGGTAGACACTTAAATGCGGAGATAGTGGTCTGGTTTGTTTTGTCATCTACTTGGTATGTTTTATGCTGATCAATTATACTTTATCTTATAGGTCCGAACAGCTAAATTTATGTTCCTAAGGAGCAAATACAAAGATTTATGAAACATCTAGAACATCTATCAATCATCAATATATCCGGCGAGGATGCGGATGAGTTTCTTCAAGGTCAAATGACACAAGACACACAATCAATCGATGATGGTATATTTCATTTGACATCCTTTTGCAATGCTCAAGGTCGAGTCATATCAACCGCAATGATTCATCACTCAAAAGACCTCTTTAGGCTCATTTTAAATATTGAATTAAGAGATGAGCTATCTAATCATTTGCAGAGATACATTTTAAGATCAAAAGTTGATATTCAGACCAGTGAAGAATTGATCTTTGGTATTTATCAAAAAGACATCAGAAACAGTGAAGAAGATTATATTAGCTTGTCAAATGATCCTCAGAGGTCGGTTTTTATATCAAATAATCCGCCTGAAGATGTAGATCAAACTATTTCAAGTGATGATTGGGTTGAATGCGATATAAATACCATGATTCCTATCATTTCGAAGGATAGCTCGTTGCAATACATACCACAGATGTTGAACTTAGATGAATTAAAGGGAGTTAGCTTCTCTAAAGGCTGTTACACAGGTCAAGAAGTGGTAGCAAGAGTTCAACACAGAGGTAAGGTTAAAAAAAGAATGTATAAAATTAATATCAAAGAAACTGATTCAGTTGACCCGCATACTCAAATCATGGATCAAACAAAACCTGTGGGCAATATTGTTATATCAAAAGAAATTGCAAATGACTGTATTTGCTTGGCCGTAATCAATCAAGTTGATTCATCCAGTGAACTAACAGTAAATGAAAAAAGCATAGAGTTATTGTAGCTGCCATTCCCACTCAATGAATCAATCAGAGCAGATTGAAAAATCACCCCAAGCTGAATACATGGGTTGATGCTTGAATATAATATTCCTAGAGTAATTCCTGTTCTCGGTTATTGCCCACTCCGCTCTATTGCTGTATTTCTCAACATGATCCCACCAAATATATGGATTACTACCTTCTCCCTCTGCCAAGGCTTTATCTCTGTTCAACCAAGTCAGTCCGCCGTTGTAGGAACTCAGAATCATGGCCCATTGATTACACTCATCGATAGATTCAATTCTTTGATTCAGCCAACTGTTATAAAGCAGCATCGCTCTCATCGACCAGATGGGATTGAAAACGTTCGCTCTTTTTAATTCGGGGAAGATCTCAATCATCCATTCAGCTGTGCTATCAGTAAATTGTGTTAACCCCTTTGCATATTTACTTTTGGCCAAATGGTTCCAAGTGCTTTCTTGGTGAATTTGAGAAGCAAACAATGGTATTGGTGCATCTAAACCCCAAATGATTCTGGAATGTCTAATGAGTTCTCTTTTGTACTTCAAACTCTCTCGTGGTACTTCTGCAATCGATTCAGGAACCGCAATAAATGAAAGGATTACTACGATACCTAAGTTTCGCATTAAAGTGCCATTGAGAAACCGAGAATGGTTCCAAAAATTATTATTGCCCTTCTGATTGCAATTGATGCCCTGATGATTGGATCTGTCTCAGTCTTATCAACCACGCTAGGTCTCATATGAGGAAAAAGCAAGTAATCGATCCAATATCCAAGTATTGCTGCCAATGAAACAAGACTGGCTTTGAAAATGATGACAGGTATTTGGGCTGGACTGATTAGGAAAACAGTACCGAGTAAAAGTATCGCTACCAATACAAAAATAGATCTATTCATTGGGTTTTGCATTTTTTCTCCAAATAAAAAGTATTTTAAATCGTTATTTCGACCTCATGTGAGGAAAAAGTAGCACGTCACGAATTGAAGCTTGGTTTGAGAAAAGCATCACAAGTCTATCTATACCGACCCCCAAGCCAGCAGTAGGAGGCATACCATACTCAAGTGCTTCAATATAATCCTGATCAAAAAACATNGCTTCNTCATCTCCCCCATCTCTGGCTTTGACNTGATCTTCAAAACGTTCAGCCTGATCATCTGGATCATTCAACTCTTGAAATCCATTTGCCAATTCTCTGCCCATTATAAAAAATTCAAAACGATCTACGATCCAAGGGNCATCATCATTCGCTCTTGAAAGTGGTGAAATTTCTCTAGGGTATGACGTGATGTAAGTGGGTTGTTGGAGTTGATGTTCCACTGTCTTCTCAAAAATCTCAAATAGAATCTTTCCAGCGCCAGCATCATTTTCAACTGAAATATCTATACCTTCAGCAAATGATCTCAGGTATCCAACATCTCTGACTTTTTCTTTGTCTAATTTTGGATTATATTTCAAAACTGACTCCTCCATAGTGAGTCTCTGAAAATGGCCTGTAAAATCGATCGTTTCTCCTTGATATTCGATCTTGTCAGACCCAAATAATTCTTGAGAAATCGTCCTCATCATATCCTCAATCATGTTCATGAGAAAATCTGGGGTTTCATGAGCAACATATAGTTCCAACATGGTGAATTCAGGATTGTGCTGTGTAGAAACTCCTTCGTTTCTGAATGAGCGATTGATTTCATAAACACGATCAAACCCACCCACTGTAAGGCGCTTTAAATAGAGTTCAGGTGCAATTCTCAAATAGAAATCTTGATCGAGTGTATTGTGATGAGTGATGAATGGTCTAGCAACTGCTCCACCTGGTATCGGATGCATCATTGGTGTTTCAACTTCCATCATATCTAGATCATTTAGAAAAGATCTTATTTGGGTGATGACTTTTGACCTGATCTTAAATACCTCGGCACTCTCCTCTGACATCATAAGATCTAGATACCTTCTTCTGTAGCGAATCTCGGTATCGGTTAAACCATGGTATTTTTCAGGTAGTGGTCTTAGAGACTTGCTGAGTAGAACAAGTTCACTCACATTCAGTGTTAATTCATCTGTTTTGGTTCGAAAGAGCGAGCCTTTTACCCAAACGATGTCTCCAACATCCATTGTTTTAAAGCTTTCATAAGAGTCATTGCCCAGATCAGAATTACTAAAAAAAACTTGGATCGATCCTTTTCCATCTTTGATTCGAGAGAAACTGGACTTACCCATTACTCTTTTTGCCATCATTCGACCTGCAATTGAAAATTCTTTATCAATGCCCTCAAGGTCCTCTTTTTTCAATGAGTCATACTCATCAATGATTGAAACAGTAGATGAGTTAATTTCTATCGTTGATGGATAATTGAAACCACCTTCTCTGAGGCTATTTAGTTTTTCTCTTCTCTCATCGACTAATCGATTGTCACTTTTTGAATTTTTTTCTGACATCGAACTAGACCCCCTGTTTCAAACTTGCTTCCAAGAATTGATTGATATTGCCATCCAGTATAGCTTCTGGGTTACTGGATTCAATTTGCGTTCGCAAATCTTTCACCC
This sequence comes from Gammaproteobacteria bacterium, assembly GCA_002718375.1. The sequence goes on along the minus strand of PBEI01000011.1, from coordinate 30,373 downwards.
TTGATTGATCAAGAACATATGATCTAATCTGACTACCCCATCCAATATCCGCTTTGGTTTCCTCTACTGCTTGTGCTTGATCCAATTTCTTCTTGTATTCATGCTCATATAATTTAGCTCTTATTTGCTTCATTGCAGTCGCTTTATTCTTATGCTGAGATCGATCATTTTGACACTGAACGACAAGACCTGTTGGAACATGCGTAATTCTTACAGCAGATTCTGTTGTGTTCACATGTTGACCACCAGCACCACTTGCTCTATAAACGTCTATTCGCAAGTCACTGGGATCAACATCAATCTCTATATCATCGTCAATTTCTGGTGAAACAAAGATTGCTGCAAAAGAGGTATGTCTCCTATTTCCAGAATCAAAAGGTGATTTCCTGACTAATCTATGAACACCTGTCTCTGTTTTTAACCAGCCAAATGCAAACTCACCAGTGATATGAATTGTTGCACTCTTGATGCCTGCAACCTCTCCAGGAGAGCTTTCAATCAATTCCGCATTGAAGTTATTTGATTCACAGTATCTCAAATACATTCTGAGTAGCATATTTGCCCAGTCTTGCGCCTCCGTTCCGCCAGAACCTGCTTGAATATCTAGAAAAGCACTGGATGAATCCATTTCGCCTGAGAACATTCTCTGCTGTTCAAGTTTTGAAATTTCATCTTCACAGATATTAATCTCATTCGTTAATTCCGTGAGAATCTCTTCGTCTTTTTCGGATATTGATAATTCCAATAAAACCTCAGAATCTTGAAGCCTCTGCTCTATGGAGCTAACTTGATTCATTGTTTTCTCAAGCTGTGAACGCTCTTTGTTGAGTTCTTGAGACTTTTCTAGATCTTCCCAAACTGAGGGATCATTTAGGGCTTCAAGAATTTCTTGAAGTCTGACTTCCTTTTTTACAAAGTCAAAGATACCCCCTGATCGAAGAGAATCGATCATTGAGTTCAGTCAGTTGAATTTTTAATTGAGACTCATCCATGGCATTAATCATTTGGATGTATTATGTCATATGATTTTCTTAAATCGATAAACTCTTGAATATAATCTGATGGCTTTTTAATAAATACCTGCACCTCAAGGTTTTCTACTGCAATAGCAATCACAATTTGATTAATAGCTATACCCGTTCTTTCCTCATACATTGCCGCATAGGCTGATGATTGAAGATAATAACCTTTAATCCAATTGTCTCGTTTTGGTTTTGAGCTGGTTTTAAAATCTATGATTGATGGAACACCATCCCATTCTGCAATGAGGTCTACCCTTCCACCAACTCTGAGTTGATCACTATAAAGCGGAGCTTCGACTGCATTAATAACTCCCAACTTGCGATCAAGAACCGCGGATAACCTCTCAAACATCAACTGTGGTGTTGATTTCTTTTCATCAAATAAGCTCTGTTGTTGCTTAAGTTCATTCTTCACATAAAGTTCAGCTAATTTATGAACTTCATTGCCTCTTTTGGTTGCAGCTCTTGTGATTTCATCTGCAACTTTCTCTCCCACTCTCATTCTCCAAGCCTGTATATCATCTTTTGATAAAATCCCAACAACAGTCGTCACCGAAGGATATGACAAGCCATCTGGTGTATCGTAGAATCTATGACCATCGACTGTTTTTGAATTCAGCTCATCTAAATTAACTAGGTCGAGTTCAAACATGAAGATTTCTCTTATGGATAAAAAATAATTTGAAGACACTATGATAATCGATTTTAAATATGAATATGACTACTAACGCATTAATTGAAGAGAGAACTGAGACTAAGATAAAGTTCAAAGGAAAGTGGTATGAACAGAGTTTACTCATTCACGACAATACAGCCATATCGCCATGGGATCATCCCAATGTTGATGAGATGACCATTGATGATTTTTCATTCATCGTTGAAAACAAATGTGAGCTTGTCCTTTTTGGTACGGGTAAGAATCAAGTCTTTCCATCTCTTTCAGTGACTACGCAACTACAGAAAATGAATATTGGTATTGAAATTATGGATAGCAGAAGTGCTTGCAGAACATTCAATGTTCTCACTTCAGAATATCGAAATCCGACTGCTTTAATTGTAATTGACTGATTCAGTCTCTTGGTAATCTAGAAATCAAGAAATATACCGCCAAAAGTACAATGATAAATATTATGATTCTTGTAAGCATCTTAAAGCACAGACCACATGAGACCTGCAAGAAGAAGCGCCATGAAAAAATAGCCTATCTTATCTGCGTGATCCATGATCTTATCAACCGCCATCTGACCACCCTTTTTCGAAGCATAAGCCACAATAAAGAAACGTGCACCCCTTGACATAATTGAAGCCAAAAGGAATAGAACTATATTCATCTTCATGCTACCAGCCATGATTGTGAATATTTTAAAGGGTATCACTGTGAATCCAGCAATCAGGATGACAGCAGAGCCCCATACTGTAAACCAATCTGTTGCTTGAGCATAGGCCTCCATTAAACCAATTGACTCTATGTAAGTCATGGCAATGTCAATTGCAAAATATCCAATGAGGTAGCCCAATAATCCACCTATCACTGAACTGATTGTTGTCATGTAAGCATAGAAATAGGCTTTGCTTGGATTCGCGATGGACATCGGAATCAATAAAGCATCTGGTGGAATTGGAATGATGAACCAGGCTTCAACAAAGCTCCATCCAAGTAGGAAATATATGGCGCCTGGACGTGCAGATTGATCCAAAACAAAATTAATGATCTTTTTTGTGAATTCTTGAAACATCTATAACCAATTCTGAAATTCATCCATCGATTTAAAATCAGTAAAGTCAGTTTCCAGAGGTGTGATTGAAACTCTATTCTTTGAAATGGCATCAAAATCAGTTCCCTCTTCACCGAAAATAGGCTCTGGTGGAGGGCCAACCCAATGTATCTCATTTCCATAAGCATCCGTATTGATTCTGTCATTTTCAGGCAGTTCTCTTCTGCCTAAACGTGTCAGTGAGTATCCCTCTATTTGCTCAATGGGTATATCTGGCACATTAATATTGAGTATCGATGAAGGATTGGGAAGCTTGTCTAATTTTTCTTCAATAATTTCACGCACAACTTCTACCGCTGTAGAGAAGTGATCGGGTTTTAAGTTGGTGATTGATACCGCCAAAGACAGGAACGGATGAAATCGACCGCCCATTGCTGCTCCAACTGTGCCTGAATACAAAACGTCGTCTCCAAGATTCGCACCGTGATTAATGCCACTAATCAAAATATCGGGTGGACTCTTTAAAATTCTGGTCAGCGCCATGAATACGCAGTCTGCTGGCGTTCCATTCACATAAAAACCATTGTCCTTGTATTTTCTAATCCTCAAAGGATTCTTTAGTGTGAGTGAGCTACTGGCTCCACTGTGATTGTTTTCAGGTGCAACGATTGTTACATCACCAACCTCACTAAGCATTTCATCAAGCATCACGATGCCTTTAGAAAAATAGCCATCGTCATTTGTCAGTAATATCTTCATAGTTAGAGATTCTCAGCGATGTATTTCATTCGAGACTGTACCTCATCATCAAACCAGCCTTCTGCATAACCTTCTGACATAGTTTTCAATTGCTCGTCAAACAAATTATTGATTTCTGATTTTGCATTCAATCGTGTCCTATTCATTGCCAATGGAGGCAGTTGAGTAAGGTTTTTTAACCAATCAAGCGTTCTTGATTTTACTTGATCAGGCTCTACGAGTTCATCAATAAAACCGATCTCATGTGCAAAATCAAATTCCATCAGTTGCCCATGCACCATGAGGTTTGTGGCATGTTTTTCCCCAACATGTCTAGCAAAGCCTTTATATATGACTCTGGGCACCTCAAGTCCAACGAAGACTTCATTCATACCGATCTTGAAACTCCCATTGGCTGCAACTCTATAGTCACAAAAATTCGCCAAAACAGCGCCGCCTGCTGGGCTATGTCCAGTGATTGCTGCAGCAATTGGAATGGGGCTCTTCGAAATCTTTGCCATCAGCCCCCAAAACGATTTAAAAAAGATCGTTATTTCATCTCCATTCATTTCTAATAACTTTTTGACATCCAATCCAGCAGAGTAAATACCCTCTCTTCCGCTCAGCATGAGTGCTTTTGCTCCATTATTCGTATGATGATCAATTGCCTGGTGCAAGCCTTCTACTATTTCAAGATTTAAAGCATTGACAGGAGGGCGATTCATTTGAATATCAACAATCCCATCATGTTCTGTAATTAAAGTAAGTTCAGTCATATCAACTCCAAAAAAAAATTATTCAACAATTAAATAAAACTCTTCCCCCTCTTTGATCATTCCAAAATCAGTTCTTGCTTTTTCTTCAATGGACTCTGTTCCTGTTTTTAGCTCTTCTATCTCTTGTTCCAATTGTTCATTTCTTAATTTTAGTTTTTGATTCTCCTCAGTCTGATTATCAATCATTTGCTCTAATTCTTTGACACGAGAGAAACCATCATCCTTGAACCAAATATCGAATTGAATCATCAAAAAAAAGGCGATGAGTATGATAATAAAGAAACGAATCATTTGAGCTGATTAAAAGCCTTCTTGCCAGGATAAACTGCCTGATCACCAACAATAGATTCGATTCTCAAAAGCTGATTATATTTCTCTATTCGATCAGATCTACATAAAGATCCTGTTTTGATTTGTGAGATTTTTGGATTCATTGATATGTCTGCAATCGTATAATCCGATGTTTCACCTGAACGATGAGATATGACAGATGTATATCCATTTCTTTTTGCCAAAGAGACAGCTTCTAATGTCTCGGTTAGAGTTCCAATTTGATTTGGTTTAATCAAAATTGAGTTTGCAACTCCTTGATCAATGCCTTGTTTGAGGATTGATGGATTGGTGACAAATAGATCATCGCCAACAAGCTGAACTTTTTCCCCGATGGCATCGCTCAATAATTTCCAGCCATCCCAGTCATCTTCTGCCATTCCATCCTCGATCGTAATTATAGGGTACTCTTCAACCATTTGGGTTAGATAATCTACGAATTGAGATGAATCAAAAGACTTGCCTTCTGAGGATAGATGATATTTTCCATCGCGATAAAATTCTGTGCTGGCAACATCTAGCCCGATTAAAATATCATTACCTGCCTCATATCCTCTCGACTCGATTGCTTCAACAATGGTCTCTATTGCAACCACATTATTCTTCAGATTCGGAGCAAACCCTCCTTCATCTCCCACCGCAGTACTCATCCCTTTCTTATCAAGGACATCTTTAAGTGAATGAAAAATCTCAACACCAGCCCTGAGTGCATCAGAGAATCGCTCAAAGTTAACCGGAAGAATCATAAACTCTTGAATATCAATATTATTATTTGCATGCTCTCCACCATTAATGATGTTCATCATTGGAACCGGGAAACTGTAGGGGCCATCTGATAAGTATTGAAACAGGTCCGTCTTTTTTGATGCTGCTGCAGCTTTAATGCAAGCCAGTGATACTGCTAGAATTGCGTTGGCACCTAGTCTTGATTTATTTTCTGTGCCGTCAAGATCGATCATAATCTGATCAATACTGCTTTGATCATAAATATCCTGCTTGATAAGTGCTGCTTGTATTTCTGAATTGATATTTTCAACAGCTGCCAAAACACCTTTTCCTAAATAAATCTCATTATTGCCATCTCTTAATTCCACTGCCTCTCTACTTCCAGTTGAGGCGCCCGATGGGACAGACGCTCTTCCACTTGTGCCATCTTTTAAAGTGACTTCAGCCTCAACTGTAGGATTACCCCTTGAATCAAGGACTTGAATGGATTTCACCGAAATAATTTCACTCATAAATAGTCTCCATTGAGATGATTATTGCTTAACGATTTTATCTATCGCCAATAATTGCTCTAGCAGAGGCTTGAGATTATCCAATGGAAGTGAATTTGGTCCGTCACTTAGAGCATTTTCTGGATCTGGGTGAGTTTCAATGAAAATCCCAGCAATGCCAACACCGACTGCAGCTCTGGAGACTGGAATGATGAATTCACTTTGTCCATCCGATGATTGACCCTTGCCGCCAGGAAGTTGGAGTGAATGAGTGGCATCATAAATCACTGGGCATGATGTTTCTTTTAGGATAATAAGTGAGCGCATGTCTGATACAAGATTATTGTAACCAAATGTATAACCGCGCTCACACACTAAAATATCATCATTGCCAGTAGATTTTGCTTTCTTAACGACATTTTCCATATCCCAAGGAGAAAGAAATTGACCTTTCTTAATATTCACAGGTTTTTGTTGTGAGGCGACATTGATAATAAAATTGGTCTGTCTGCATAAAAAAGCAGGGGTCTGAAGTACATCAACCACTGATGCAACCTCATCCAATGGAGTATCCTCATGAACATCTGTGATCACAGGTATGCCCAGTTGATCTCTGACGCTCTCAAGAATAGACAAACCCTCTTCCATTCCTGGACCTCTAAAGCTATCAATTGAAGTTCGATTTGCCTTATCAAAAGAAGATTTGAAAATATAATGAATCCCCAATGATTCTGTGATCTCTTTTATTGTTCCGGCAACATCGTGAATAAGGTCTTTTGATTCGATCACGCAAGGACCAGAGATCAGCGTTAAGGGTGATCCATTATCGATACTAAAGTTAGAAACTTTGACTGCCATAAATTTAATTCTTTTTAGAGTATTCTACAGCAGCTTTTATAAAAGAATGAAATAATGGATGACCTTTAAGAGGTGAAGAAGTGAATTCTGGGTGAAACTGACAGCCTATGAACCACGGGTGATCATGAATCTCAATCATTTCAGCCAATCCATCATTCGAAAAACCTGAAAATACCAAACCATTCTTCTCAAGCTCTTCGCGATATGTATTATTGAATTCATAACGATGGCGATGTCTTTCAATGACTGAATCTGCATCATATATATCTTTCGCTCTTGTACCTTTCTGGAATAGGCATTCTTGTGCACCCAGTCTCATTGATCCTCCAAGATCTGAATTTTCATCTCTATTTTCAGTTGAACCATCTTGATTCATCCACTCTCTAATCATTGCAATAACCGGCGCTGATGTTTCTGGGTTAAACTCCGTGCTATTGGCATCCTTATGACCTAGAACATTACGAGCATACTCAATTACAGCTGCTTGCATCCCAAGACAGATACCCAGAAAGGGAATATTTTTGTTTCTTGCATATTCAATTGACTGAATCATTCCCTCTATACCTCGATCCCCAAATCCTCCTGGTATTAAAATTGCATCCATTTCGGAGAGACACTCTGTACCATTCTCTTGAATATCTTCTGACTCGACATAAGTGATCTCAACACTCATATTGTTAGTGAAGCCAGCATGTCTTATAGCCTCACTCAAAGAAATATATGAGTCCTTGAAGTCAACATACTTTCCAACCATTGCTATTTTTACTTTTGAATCGCTGTTTTTTGATGCAGTAAATACTTTTTCCCATTGCATTAAATCAGCTTTTGGTACATCCAGTTTCAATTTCTCAACAATGATATCATCCAAACCTTGGTCCCTTAGAATCAATGGGATCTGATAAATATCCTCTGCGTCATGTGCAGAAATCACCGCATTCTTTTCAACATTTGTAAAAAGAGCAATTTTATCAAAATGCTCTTTCGGAAGAGGTAGTTCGGAGCGACACACCAAAGCATCAGGTTGAATCCCAATTGCTCTAAGCTCTCTTACTGAATGTTGAGTTGGCTTTGTTTTGATTTCAGATGACGCCTTAATATAGGGCACCAATGTTAAATGAACATATGCAACTTCATAACCATCTTTATAGATACCCATTTGCCTGATGGCTTCAACGAATGGAAGCGATTCAATGTCTCCGACTGTTCCACCAATTTCCACGATTGTTACATCATGTCCTTGTGATCCTTTAACGATACTTTTTCTAATTTCATCAGTGACATGAGGGATCACTTGAACAGTTGCACCCAGGTAATCGCCTCTTCTTTCTTTAGCAATAACAGTTTCGTAGATTTTACCGGCAGTATAATTACTATGCTTACCGGTTACAGTAGAGACATATCTTTCGTAATGACCTAAGTCTAAATCAGTCTCTGTTCCATCTTCAGTTACAAAAACCTCGCCATGCTGATAGGGACTCATTGTTCCTGGATCAACATTCAGATATGGATCAAGCTTCATCATCCCGACTTTCAGACCTCTGGCTTCCAAAATTGCGCCTAATGAAGCAGACGTAACACCTTTACCGAGTGCTGAAACAACTCCACCTGTAACAAAAATATAATCTGACATGCCCGGGTACCTGTACCTAAAATTTAACTTGGGGATTTTAATCGAGAAATACTGATGTGTTTATCGCAGTCCCGGTATTTCAAACTAACAGATTCTGGTTTTACCCTCAACGATGATTTTTATAAGATCCTCATCTTTGTATTCCATTGAATAACAAAAGAGCGCTCTTTTTTATTTGCTATGAAGTCTTCATTGATCCAGAAATCCCCTATACATATGAGATGTTGATCGTCATATATCAATGGAATCTTATCTCTTGTCCAGGGAAGAATCTTTTTTTCATTGAAAAAGTCTTTCAATGTTTTTGATGTCTTTTTTGTACCGAGCGAGATTTTTTCTCCACCTTTGCGGAATTTTATTTGAAGGTTCTCGGAACATTTATCCAATGAAATGCCACTCCCATTAATGAAATCAGTCTCCAATGAGCCAATAGGATAATGAAGGTCAATCGATTGATTAATTGACCAAGTAATTTTATCGGGTTGCATAAATGGCATGGCTACAGTTTTATTAAGAAAGTAGAGTTTCTTGTTAAACCGTCTGATCACACAATTACCCCATTTTATTTCAGATCTTTTATCGTCATCCTTAATCAGGTCAATCAATCCAGAATCAAGAATATGCATTGAAGGTATATCCATGTCATTCTTTTCAATCAAAAACCTGATCATATTCTTAATTCTAGGAATAGAGTGTGAATCAAAACAGTCGATACTCACTGAATCTAGATCTGATTCTTGTGAAAGGTCTTCTAATGCAAGCTCATTTAACAATTCATAGTTCTCTGCAGCAATAATTGAGAGTCGATGGGCTGATTCTTCAGCGCGATTCCATCTTTCTTTGATTTTTGGAACAAGTAGATTTCTGATGTAATTTCGATCAAAAGCAGTATCTTCATTGCTATCATCCTCTACCCATTTAATCTTGTTTGCAGCAGCATATCCCTCGAGATCAGCACGAGAGTAATGTAAGAGAGGTCTTAAAATAATATGGCTCTTATCATCTTTATAATGAACTATCCCTCTCAGTCCATTGATTCCTGTTCCTCGAAAAATTCTGAAAAGAATGGTTTCAAGTTGATCGTCCTTATGATGTGCAGTAAGCAACAACTCATTTTGGGTAAGATTCTCTTTGATGACACGGTATCTCTCATCCCTGGCACTTGCCTCTAATCCAGATCCATTGTTCTCAGGATGAATGGACTCAATTGTGAGATCTATACCAAGTTGACCGCATTGTTTTTTACAGAAAGCGCTCCAATCATTTGAGTTCTCATTGAGATTATGATTGACATGAATCGCACGAATCTTATATTTACCATTGAGATGTGTATGCATTAGATGCAATAAAACCATCGAATCAAGACCGCCACTGAGTGCGAGGCAGACCTTTTCAGTATCTATGGAAGAGAACTGACCTAGGAAGCTATCCTCAAAATCTTGGAAATCGGCCATGATCAGTTTTCATTGAATTCGCCAATTGCCTTATATCTTGCTCTTCTTTGATCAAGTAAGGTCTCTGGATCTTCTGATTTAATGGTTTGAAGTACATTAGAAATACTTTCTTTGATTGATGTGAAAGTTTTCTCTGGATTCCTATGAAATCCTCCAAGCGGTTCATCAATGATCTCATCTACCAGTCCCAATTTATTCAATCGAGAAGATGAAATCCCCATTGCTTCAGCAGCAGTTTCCGTCTCATCGGGCGTCCTCCATAAGATGGATGAGCATGCTTCTGGCGAGATCACAGAATAAGTTGAGTATTCAAGCATGATGAGTCTATCACCCATGCCAATCGCCAATGCGCCACCTGATCCTCCCTCCCCAAGTACAAGATTAATAATAGGGGTTTTTAAAGATGCAAGAGTGAAAAGGTTTCTTGCAATTGCTTCGCTTTGGCCTCTTTCTTCAGCCCCAATTCCAGGAAATGCTCCGGGTGTATCGATGATGGTGACAATGGGAATTTTGAATTTTTCTGCGAGCTTCATCATTCTTTGTGCCTTTCGATAACCTTCAGGTCTAGGCATACCGAAATTTCTTTTCATTTTCTCGTTGGTGTTACTGCCCTTTTCTTGTGCAATAAACATAACTGATTGGTTATTGATTTTGGCAAGCCCTGAAATAATTGCCGAATCATCTGCATACATTCTATCGCCGTGAAGCTCTTGAAAGTCTTCGCTGATGGCATCAATCACTTGAATAGATTTAGGTCTAAGCGGATGTCTTGCGAGTTGAGCAATTTGCCATTCACTGAGACTGCCAAAGATTTTTTTTGTCAGAGACTCACACTTTTTCTGAAGCCTCTCTATTTCCTCATCTAGCTCTATTGCGGTGTCTGCATCCGTATTGGTCAATTTGAGCTCTTCAATTTTTCTTTCTAGCTCTACAATTGGTTTTTCAAAATCTAAGAAATCCATAAAATTACATCACATCTTCACACGAATTGTATAACAACTATAAATAGCTTATATCTTCTCAGCTTGAAATAAACTGAAAATTATCAATACCTAGTTCTTCTGCTAAAGTCTCTCTCAATTGCTTCGTTGGATTGACCTTCCATTCATCGCCGAGTCTCATTTTCGTTTGGTTTACATCACTGAGATAATTGAGTTGAACTGAACAGCTGCCGGGAGTATGGGATTTCAGGATCTTTTGAAGCTTCTTGGGGTTAAAATTTGGGTCACATCGAATGACTAATTTATTTGCCTTATTGCTGATCAATTCTTCAAGTGAAGAAACTTCTTCAATCACCAGTTGCCACATATCAGCATAACTGTCGAACCTCAGTTTTCCCCTTAGAAAAAGCAGTTGATTATTCATGATGCTGCCTTTAAGGCTCTCCATCTTTTCGCCAAAAACGATTCCCTCAATCATTGCAGTGCCATCATCAATCTTGAATGCAAGATTATTTCCTCTTCTTTTGACATCTGAAATTAATCCAGCTAAATCAATCAAAGAGTTGTTATTTCCATACCCCTCTCTTTTCTTTGAATCGAGCATCCTCTTTAAAGAGGAGATGTTGTATCGAGTAAAATGCTTGCAGTCATTTCGGTAGGCATCAAATGGATGACCGCTAAAATAAAAACCCAAAGTGGAATATTCAAATCCTAATTTTTCATCAACTTGTAGTTCTTTTGATCGACTTAACTCTGGCAGGTTCTGATCTTCATCACTATCAGAATAAAATAGATTTGTTTGGCCAGCTGATTGCTCAAGATTTAATTTATTTGAATAACTCAGTGCAATCTGAATTGAGTTAAGCAGTGTTGATCGATTCTCTCCAAATGTGTCCATTGCTCCTGATTTTACAAGTGCCTCAAGAGTTCTTTTTGAAGGCTTCTCGGATGACAATCTGGAGCAAAAATCAAAAATACTTTTGAACTCACCATTTTGCTTTCTTTCTTCATATATAGCTTCAGAGATGGATCGCCCAATACCTTTGATCGCACCTAATGCATATCTGATTTCATCTTTCTTCCATACACTGAATTCATAGGCTGAGTGATTAACACATGGAGGCTTTACTTCGATTTCAAATGATTCGCAATCTTCCTTAATTCGAATCAATTTATCCGTATTTTCCATATCGTAGGTGAGAGAAGCTGCAAAGAATTGAGTCGGATAATGTGCTTTTAAATAGGCGGTCTGATAAGCAATCATCGCGTAGGAAACAGAATGAGATTTATTAAATCCATATCCAGCAAATTTTTCAATCAATTCAAATATTCTTCTGGCTGATGCTTCGGGTATATTGTTTTCAATTGCACCTTGAATAAAGACATCTTTTTGCTTCGCCATTTCTTCTGGAATTTTCTTACCCATGGCTTTTCTGAGTATGTCNGCACTGCCCTGTGTGTAGTTCGACAATTTCTGAGCGATTTGCATGACTTGCTCTTGATATACAATCACTCCATAAGTCGGTCGNAGGATTGGTTCNAGAGATGGATGGAGATAATCAATGATCTTNGTCTCTCCNCCTTTTTTTCTTTCNATAAAATCATCNACCATGCCTGANTGCAAAGGNCCNGGTCTAAATAAAGCTACNANAGCAATGATGTCTTCAAATNTAGAGGGTTGCATTCTCTCTATGAGATCTCTCATTCCTGGAGATTCCAATTGGAAGATACCAATTGTTCTTGCTGAAGAGAGCAAGCTAAATGTTTTCTTGTCTTCTAGTGAAATCTTCTTGATATCGATTGGCGAATCAGCGCTAAAATTTATCAACTCAACAGTATTCTGTATGACAGTCAGCGTTTTTAAGCCTAAGAAATCGAATTTTATGAGGCCAATTGACTCTGCATCGTCTTTATCAAATTGGGTAACTGTGCCCTCTTCATCATCGACTTTGAACAATGGCATAAAATCAGACAGATTCGATGGGGCAATAACTACACCACCAGCATGTGTGCCTGCATTCCTGACTAAACCTTCCAGCTTGAGTGATAGGTCAATGATGGATTGAATGTCATTGTCTTCTTCATATTTTTCAGCCAGCTCATTTGATTTCTTTAATGCATCGCTGAGAGTAATTCCGATCTCAAATGGGATCATTTTAGCAATGCGATCAACCATGCCATATGGGTAGCTAAGGATTCTTCCAACATCTCTAACCACTGCCCTTGCAGAAAGTGTGCCGTAAGTGATGATTTGTGAGACTTTGTCATCGCCATATTTTTCATTCACATAATCAATGACTCGATCTCTGCCATTGACACAAAAATCAATATCAAAATCAGGCATTGATATTCTCTCTGGATTCAGGAATCGCTCGAAAATGAGATCGTGTTCAATGGGATCTATATCCGTAATACCAAGAGCATATGCTACTAGGGATCCAGGCCCAGATCCTCTACCGGGACCGACAGGGATATTTTGCTCCCTAGACCATTGAACAAAATCTGCAACAATAAGAAAATAACCAGCAAAGCCGGTTCTTTTGATGATTTTAATTTCATCATCTAAGCGTTTTTGATAGGTGCTGAGATTATCTTCACCACTGGAAAATATTTTTTTTAGACCAATATTTGCCTGTTGCTCCAAATACTCGTCAATGGATAAATCTTTAGGTGTTTCAAAGTCTGGTAAGACATGCTCAGTGTTTTCAAATCCGAAATTACACATTTCTGCTATAGCAATCGTATTCGATAATGCCTCAGGAATATCTGCAAATAAATCTGCCATTTCATCAGAGCTTTTAAAATATTGTTCGGGTGTATAGTCTTTCGCTCTTCTTTCATCATCCATCATTGTTCCCTGATCAATGCAAACCCTTGCATCGAGTGAAAGAAAATCATCTTTTTCTATAAAAATTGGATTATTTACAGCAACGATTGGGATTTTGAAATTTGTAGATAACTCTATGGTTAACTGATTCACCTTTTCCTCATTTGGAATTCCCATTCTAGAGATCGATACAAATAAACGGTCTGGAAATAGTTCTTGAAGACTATTGATCCATTGAAGTGCCATTGATTCATCCATGGATTTAGACTGCTGAAGATAGCCATTGTTAGAAGAGGAGATTGCGATCAATCCTTCTGTGCGACTCTCCAGCCATTTTTTATCAATGAGTGGCTCGTTTTTATCTAATTTCTCTGTGTATGACTGTGTAATCAGAGCACATAAATTCTTGTAACCAGTCTCATTCTCACAGAGAAGAGATAGCTTACTTTTGATTCGCTCTTTTTGGTCTAGAATGGTAACGGTTGATCCAATAATATACTTTATGCCTTTCTTTTGAGCAGACTTGTAGAGCTTATATGCAGAAAAAAGATTATTATGATCAGTCACTCCAACTGCAGGCATCCCCATATCGGTACAAGCATCTATTAACTGATCCTGTCTGATTGTACTTCTTCCAAGTGAATACTGGGTATTCACGTCTAAATGAACAAAGGAAGGATTACTCATTTTCAACTCTCGTTTTCATAGAGTTCTGGCTTAAAACTCAGTCTGTGATAAGGGCTGGGTCCTAATTCTCTNATGGCTTGGATATGATCTTTTGTTGGGTATCCTTTATTTTTTTGGAAATTATATTTTGGATACTTGTGGTGCAATTCAATCATAAACTTATCTCTATAAACCTTAGCAATTATAGATGCTGCTGAAACGCAATGAAATAGTTTATCGCCTCCAATAACACCCCTAGTGATTAAGTCTCTCTGATCATGCATGACTGGTTTATGAGGGCCATCGATGATGATCTCATCCGCATTAACACCAATGNCATCAATCGAATCTTTCATTGATTGGAGAGTCGCAACGAGAATGTTTTTTTGATCAATGACATGATTATCTATACTCGCTACAGAGAAGCTTAGACATTCATTCTGAATGACATCATAAAGATCATCTCTTTTTTTTGGTGATAACAACTTTGAGTCATTCACACCTTNAATGACTTGGTCCTCATAGATTGCAACGGATGCGCTTACTACTGGGCCTGCTAGACAACCTCTCCCAGCTTCATCTACACCTATAAAAATGTTTGCACCTTCCTGGNTCAAGATAAGCCTAAAAATCGAGTGATCATAGAAGAAGCATCCTGCTCGGGAGATCTTAAATCTTNGTGAAGTTTTTTTAAGGGAATAAGATAAGCATTTGTATCAACTTGCAATAATCTTATNGCCTCATTTGCAATGCCCTCTGCTTTAAAATCATCTTGAATAAATTCTTTAAAGCACTCATTGCCCAATAAAATATTTGGAAGTGAAGCATAGNTCACATTGATTAGGTTTAATTTTGTTAATAAAAAGAATGAAACTGCTGACATCTTATAAACCACAATTGTTTTCTTTTTATACAGTGCTGACTCTAATGTGGATGTTCCTGATTTGGTTATGATCAGATCACTGTCTGATAAACAATCGCTGGTTTCTTTGAATATTTTAATTTTTAGATCATTAAATTTTTTAAAGGACTTGATCCAATCTTCCATTTCTTTGAATCTTGTTGGTATAAAAAATACAACNTCTTTTTTGGTTATGGATAGTTGATCACGAATCATCACTGCTGCATCCAATATAACTTCAAGGTGAAAATCAATTTCTTTTCGTCTACTTCCTGGCAGAAGAGCGATATTCACAGACTCAATGACAGATGATGAGCGATGAGAACTATCCATCTTAATCTCTTCAGCAAGAGGATGGCCTATGAAAGCTGCTTCAACACCCTTATCTTTGAGCAGTTCGGGCTCAAAGGGGAATAAACATAGCATCAAATCTATTGCTGATTTGAATTTATTTGCCCTCGCTTCCCTCCAAGCCCAAAAACTTGGACAGACCATTTGTATGGTTTTGATTTTTCTTTTTTTCAGTGACTTCTCAATACTGAGATTAAATTCTGGATAATCAATGCCGATATAAGCATCTGGCTCAATATCAATAGACTTCTCAATCACTGCCTTCCTTATTTTAAGAATCCTTGGTAGATGTTTAATCACTTCCGTTAAACCCATCACAGATAAGTCTGAAATCTCAAACCATGGTTCACAACCCTCTGCTATCATTCTTGGGCCAGCAATCCCTGAAAACTGATGATCTGGATTGATCTTTTTTAAGTCTGAAATTAATTTAGCGCCAAGCACATCTCCAGACGGTTCCCCTGCTACGACTACAAAATGTGCCATCTGTATTAGCCTTTTCTGACAATGCCTCTTGTCGTATTGTTTAGAAAATCGACAAGAATATTGAGTTCTCCATTGATATCACCAAGATCCTGAATTGCCTTTATAGCCTCTTCTAATCGAAGATCAGACATATACAAGGCTTTGTATGCTGATTTAATGTTCCTTATTTGATCCTTTGAGAAATCTCTTCTTTTTAAACCCTCAAGGTTGATCCCTCTGGGTTCGGCAGGTTGGCCCATCACAATGACATATGGAGGAAGATCTCTGGCCACTCCTGAGTACATACCCAAGAAGCTATGCGCTCCTATTTTACAGAACTGATGGGCACCCGAAAAACCACCAAATATGACATAATCCCCAACCTCAACATGCCCACCTAATGTTGTGTTGTTAGCAAATATCGTATTGTTTCCAACTTGACAATCATGTGCAATATGAACATAGGCCATGATCCAGTTGTCATTGCCCATTCTTGTAACGCCTACATCCTGGATTGTTCCCTTGTTGATGGTCGTATATTCTCTGATTGTATTTCTATCTCCGATTTCAACTGCAGTCTCCTCATTTAAGTACTTCTTATCTTGAGGATCATCTCCAATGGAGGAAAAAGAATAAAAGTGATTATCCTCACCGATCTTTGTGTTTCCCTTGATAACAACATGCGATTCTATCTTTGTATTCTTACCAATCTCTACATCATCCCCGATGATAGAATAAGCTCCAATTGCAACGCTTGGATCAATATTTGATTTGGGTGATACGACTGCTGTTTTATGAATGTTAGTCATTGCTTCCTTCTGATTTTTTCAGTCTCCTAAACTTTGCAACATTCTTTTGCCATTCCTTGGATTCCTGATGAGGAAATAAATTACTTGAATAGACACCAGATTTTGAGATTGATTTCATAACAGACGTTCTAGCGGTCAAGGTTGTATGATCTGCAATTTCTACATGCCCTGTGATACCTACCTGCCCACTGATACGGCAATATTTACCTATTTTTGAACTACCAGCAATTGATGAAGATGCAACAATCGCTGTATGGTCACCAATGACGACGTTGTGAGCAATCATAATTAGATTGTCTAATTTGACACCATTACCGATGATGGTGTTTGAAAGCGCGCCTCTATCTATGGTTGTATTTGCGCCAATTTCAACATCATCTCCAATGATAACAGATCCAACTTGCGGTATTTTCTCCCATGACTGTTCTTCATTTTCTGAAAAGCCATAACCATCACCACCAATGACAACACCCGAGTGCATGACTGCTCTATTTCCAATATGACAATCATTCATCACTGTGACATTTGGCGCTATCCATGAGTTATCACCTATCTGAGCATTCTTCTCAATCACTGAATTTGCACCGATATAGACTGACTCACCCAAACTTGCCCCTTCTGCAATAAAAGCTCCAGCTTGAATATTACAACTTTTGGGGACTATCGCATCATCGTGAATAATTGCAGTGGGGTGTATTTCTGGATGAAATGATTTTGAATGATCAAGCATGGATGAGATTCTGGAAAAAACAAGATATGGATCGTCGCAAACGAGTGAGGCACAGGGACAATTCTGCTCATCTTCTTTCATGAGTATGACAGCAGATGCTTTGGTTTCAGTTAATAGAGACTTGTAAGCAGGATTTGCAAGAAAGGAAATAGAATCATGGTCTGCATCTTGCAAAGTTGAGACTTTACTTACTCTGGTTTCATCATCACCAATCAGCTCACATCCATACTTGGATGCCAATTCCCCTAGTGTGACTGAACCATCTGGCAAAAATATCTCTCCTTAGAAAACGATGCTTAACCGCCCGTTTTAATTTCCTGAAAGTTTTTCTCTAATACTTTTGCAATGTCGTTTGTGATGTCGACTGAAGCACCCTTATAAAGAGTTCCTCCATTCAAAATTGTGTTCTGACTGATCCTGCCTTCATTGATAATGAGATCATAACCGCTGTCTCTACCAAATTTGTTCACAACATTGATGGTTTCGACAATGATTTTATTGGTCTCAATCTGAATTCGATTGTTCCTATCCTCTTGAAAGCTTTGTGCCAAGTACTCTAGCTCTCTTTGAGCTGAGGCCAATTTGAGTGTCGCATTTTGTCTTTCATCATTACTGAGAGCCAAATTATCCTGTTGTAACTGATCTCTGCTTTCATTGAAAGAAGCTTCCTTGGCCTCAATATCTCTCACCCTAGGAGCAAACTCTTCTTCAACAGCTGAAAGCATGTCCTGATATTGGGGAGATTCTTGAAGTAATTTATTCATATCCACTACACCAATCCTCACAGCTGAGTCTTGTGANAAAACTGGCTGCCCTANAAAAACCAATANGGCAAATATTNCTAGTAAGTATTTATTTTTCATGATTATTTCCTTTCTTATCAAAAAATTATTAAGACATTATCTAAAAAGCACCACCAACTGTAAATTGGAATCTCTCTGTCTCATCAGAATAAAATCGATCTGTGCCGTCTATAGAATTCATCGGTATGGCATAACTGAATCTAAATAACCCCATTGGAGCCAACCACTGAGCTGCTAAGCCATAAGATCGCTTCAATTTACTAGCATCAAAACTATAGTCTATTGGATTGCCTTCAGGATCAAAAAAATCCAGTTCACTCGTTGAAAAGGTATTTCCGATGTCAAAAAATAGACTGAATCTTGCTCTATTAGCCCAATCACCAGGTATGGGAAGAATGAACTCAGTCTGACTCGAAATCAAGAGGTTACCGCCATAAGGGTTTCCATAATTATCTTTTGGTCCCAATCGATGCTCTTTGAATCCCCTAACTGTGTCTGGACCTCCGGCATAAAAGTTCTTGTAAGGAGGTACTCCAATTGAATCACCATATGCATCATTAAAGGCGAGATCTGCTTTAACCATCATTGTAAGTCGATTGATGATGGGGAAAGGGATATTGAAGTATTGTTTGTAAGCATAATTGATCCCGTAATACTCAACATCACTACCTGGTATTGAAGCATTTAAAATCAAACGATGGCTCATTCCCTGATCTGCAAACATAAATCTATTCCTTGAGTCATAGACCCATCCAGCAGTCAGCTCGGCATTGTCAAATTTGGTTTTACAGAAGTCAAAAAACTCTTGGTCAAAACACTCACTCTTTCCATTGCTTGTAACCCATTGAAGAGCTTGATCGGCACTATAATCTCCAGCCAGAAGCTCTGAACTCTGAAGAGAGCCCCCAAATATAAGTCTTTGGAACTCTGACAATGGGTAAGAGTATTGCGCTCCGAGTGAGTATGTTTTGGTTGAAAAATCGGATGATGATGACGTGAACTGACTGAAGTTTGAATAAGACAGGCTCAGAGTCCTTGAAATTTCATCAATGCCTGTATATGCATTGGTGGTTGATATGCTGTATAAATCCCTGAATCGACTTGCATTGATATCCAACCCTACCCTGTTTCCTGTTCCGAAGAAGTTTGTGTGTGTGAAGTTACCATTCAAGATAAGTTTCTGATATCCAGAATAACCAATTCCGCCTCCAAATTGTCCTGGAAGTCCCTCTTTTATATTAAACTCTGCATCTACAAGATCAGTCGAGCCTGGAACCGGATATGTTTCATAATTCACTTCTTCGATAAAGGGCAGTCTTTGTAATCTGATTTTTGATCTTTCAAGTTTGCTTTTCGAATAGTAACCACCTTCGAGCTGTCTCATCTCTCTTCTGAGGACATCATCATTGATTGATGTTGTGTCTGTGAAGCTTATTCTTCTCACATAAACCCTATCTTTGGGTTGAATATAGAATACGACTTTCACTTCCTTGTTTTCTCGATCTAATTCTGGAACTGCCTCTACTTCTGCAAATGAATATCCGTCTTCACCGAGTTCATACTCGATCAGCTCCGTAATGGAGGTTAATAATCCTTGGGAAAAGGTCTGCCCAGGTTTTGCGAAGATAAATTTTTCAATTTCCTCTTTGGGGATAACAAACTCACCAGTTACTTTTACATCTGAGAGGGTATAGACTTCATCTTCAGTGATATTGATTGTTACAAAAATTCCTTGCTTATCCTTAGAAATTGCAACCTGTGCGGATTCAATCCTAAAGTTTGCATAGCCTTGGTCTAAATAAAAATTTTCAATTGTTTCAAGGTCTCCCTGAAGATCTTCACGTGAGTATCTATCATCCTGATTGAAAAATGATAGCCAGTTTGGCATCTGTAACTTCAATATATCTAGAATATCTTCATCACTGAAGATCTTATTTCCAACAACATTGATTTGCCTAATTTGTGCCCTATCGCCCTCACTGACATCAACTTGAACACCAACGGTATTTCCGGGAAGTTCTTCAACTGTTGTTTTCACTCTGGCATTGTATTTACCAAAACTAAAATACTGATCAATGAGTGATCGCTCAATTTCATCTAGAATCGAAGGATCATAATTTCTGCCAATCTTGAAACCAATATTATTTAAAGAATCTTCTAGATCCTCTGTTTTTATGTCTTTATTACCTTCAAAGTTTATTGAGGCGATGGATGGTCGCTCCAATACAGAAATGATCAATACTCCTGAATCATCTTTTCTAAACTCGATATTCTTAAAAAATCCACTTGAATAAACAGAACGGATTGATTCTTGGATTCTGCTTTCATTAAGACTGTCCCCAATATTGACTGGTAAATAGTTGAGAAGTGCACCCTCCGAGATCTTTTCAAGGCCTTCTATTTTTATATCTTTTACAACAAATTCATCATTAGATAGGGTTGCCATAGGGAAAATGAGCAACCAAATTGTAATAGTTATAATGCTTTTCTTCAGAATTGAAATCACCCAAAAATCCTTGCTAAATCATTATATAGTGCAAAAACCATAAGAAACAAAAGTGCGGTTACCCCAATCTGTTGAAAGGCCATTTGTATTTTCTCAGGCAACGGTCTTCTCATAACAGTCTCGATACAAACAAACAGGATCTGACCGCCATCCAAAACAGGAATTGGAAGAAGATTAAGAATCCCCAGACTGATGCTTATGATCGCCATAAAAGAGAGTGTCGCAATGATGCCTCTCTTAGCAACAGTGCCAGCATCTTTTGCAATACCAACAGGTCCGCTTAAATTATCACTGGAAATCTGACCTGTNACCATCTTGCCCAACATATTCAGNGTCAAACCAATCATTCTATTGGTCTCTTNAATTGACATGAGGAAACTTTGAGNAAAAGAATACTTTTCTATAGCCATGTATTCTTGCAATTGATCTTGATCAAAAGTTGTTTGCAAACCTATGTAACCCATGGATTGATTGTCTTCCCTAGTAGTGAGCGAGACATCTGTTTCATAATCCATTCCACCCCTCTCAATGTTAAGATCAATCAGAACATTGGGTCGATCCATAATCAATTGGCTGAATTGCTCAATATTCTGAATCTCTATGCCATCAATACTTTTTAGTATGTCATCCTTTTTCAAGCCAGACTGATCTGCCGGACTGTCTGGAACAACAGAGACGACAATTGGTTTAAGATTGGGGGATTCTGGCGTAAACCCAAGACCCGGAAACAATAAGTCAGGTGATGTAAGTTCTTTTGTTCTGCCGCTGACATCAAGGAGTGCATTTTTTTCGGTTCCATTGGCATTGATTAATTGTATTGATATTTGCTCATCTTCAAGTACTTCTCCAATCATTGAGATCAGAGCGGATTGCCAAGTTTTTACATCTCTATCCCCAACAGAAATAATTTCATCGCCAGCTCGAATATTGGCCTCCCATGCAATTGATTGCTGATCGACCTTTCCTATGATTGGTTTTTGTCCTGGCACGCCAGCAGAAAACATAAGCGTATAAGCAATGATTGAGAATATAAAATTAGCAGCTGGTCCTGCAAAGAGAATGAAAATCTTTTTAATGGGTGTCTGATTATTGAAGGCTCTGTTTTTTTCTTCTTCAGCCACGTCCTCGCTTCTTTCATCTAAGAGTTGAACGTAACCACCGAGTGGAATTAATGATAAACAGTATTCTGTCTGATCATTACCTGATCGTTTACTGGCAAGAACCTTGCCGAATCCAATTGAGTAGCGAAGGACCTTTACATTGCATAATTTTGCAGCAATGAAATGTCCGTATTCATGAATAGCAACGAGCACGCCAACTAAGACGATGAATGCAATTACCGAAAATAAAAAATCCATTTTTTAATTATGCCTCTCCATTATGAAGGAATTATAAAGATTGAAAGGATTAAAGAAAGCCAAAAACCATTAAAATAAGGAATATCAAATAAAATAAGTCATATTGATTNGCATTTTTTTTGATTTTTTAAAATCCATNAGAAGTTTTNTGGCAAGTTNATTAACAAAAGTGCAAAAAATGGCAGTGACGCAATTGAACCATCTAAGAGGTCAATGAATCCTCCATGACCAGGTATAAGATTGCTTGAATCTTTTACATTGGCACTCCTTTTAATGAAACTAAAAACGACATCCCCTACAAAACTCAGTGGCGTTATGATCATGCCAAATATGATTGCACCAGATAAATTAATGTCCATTAAACCAGATAAAAGTGCCAAAAAAATTGGGGTTGCAATGAAGGCGCCGATCAAGCCTTCAAGGGTTTTACCAGGACTGGTGTTTTTGAGAAGAATTTTTCTTCCAAATTTTTTACCGAAGAAATATGCAGCTGAGTCTGCAAAAGATACGGTAATTAAAACCAGCATCAATAACTTTGCATAAGCTTCAAAAATAATGATTCCAGAAACAAACGAAGGAAATATCATTAGATAACCTGAAAAGAATATCTCAGCACTTCCCATCGTTGGATTGTCATATAGCAAAATTCTCAAGAATAGACTAAGCCATATTAAACAACCAAGAATCACAAAATGAGAGTAATACTCACTCGGTACCAATGTGCTCATTAAAATAGTAATCAAAAACACCAATGACAATGATTTTGTCTTGAAAAATCGAGAATATTCATAAGAAACCAAAAGTGCCAATATGGCTAAAGTATAAACAGGGATATGAGGCATCAACCTTGTTGCATTTATGATTACTGCCAAAATAACAAGAAGAACCAAGCCTGATGAGATTCTTTTTTGAAGGTTTGTCACCTAATTTAAGCTTCCTTTAGTTCAGNATCTTCATCGACATTACCAAATCTTCGCTCTGACAGAGAGTACGTTTGAAGAATTTCTAAAAACTCTTGCTCCTCAAAGTTTGGCCATAATGTCTCTGTAAAATGAATTTCAGAGTAAGCTGATTGCCATAGCATAAAGTTACTCAGTCTAGTCTCACCAGAGGTTCTGATTATCAAATCTAGCTCTGGAAGATCATTGAATGACAGATATTCATTAAATGATTCAACTGTCAGATCATTAACATCAATGATCTGATTGTCATGATCATCAATTAATTTTTTGATTCCATTTATGATTTCTTGTTGACCGCCATAAGCAATTGCTAGAGTCAATTTTAGTCCGCTATTCTCTGATGTGATGGACTCCATCTGCTCTAATTTCCGTTTCAAGACATCAGGCAACATTGATGGATCGCCAGCGGTTTTGAATCGAACATTGTTATCAATCAATAAACTGGTATATTTTTCAATAGTCTTTTCAAAAAGACTCATTAATCCGCTGACTTCTTTTTTTGGTCGAGACCAATTCTCAGAACTGAATACATAGAGTGTCAATGCCTCAAGCTTAATTTTTACAGCGGTTTCAACCAACTCTCTTGCCTTAAGAACACCAGCTTCATGGCCGAATATCCTTCTTTTACCCCTGATTTTTGCCCATCTTCCATTGCCATCCATAATGATGCCAACATGTTTTGGCTGATTAGGGATTGTCTCTGGATGGTTATTTTGTGATGAAGTCATCGAATTAGATGGTCATGACATCTTTTTGCTTTTCCTGACTTACAGACTCAATTGATCCAGTCATGCTGTTTGTGATTTCTTGAATGTCACTTTGGCCTTTATGAAAGTCATCTTCTGATATCATTTTTTCATTTAGGTATTCTTTGAGATCTTGAATGGAATCTCTTCTGATATTTCTAATCGATACTTTTGCTTGTTCCTCTTCAGTCTTTACTTGTTTAGTGAGCTCAACTCTTCTCTCTTCTGTGAGAGCTGGAAGAGGTATTCTGATGACATTTCCAGTAGTCACCGGATTAAGTCCAATATTTGCTTTGACGATGGTTTGCTCAATCTCTGGAATAAATTTTTCTTCCCATGGCGATATGGCCAAGGTTTGAGAATCTTCTACAGAAATATTTGATAATTGATTCAGAGGGGTTTCATTCCCATAATAATCGACTGTAATGCTATCGAGAATATCCGGAGATGCCCTTCCTGTTCTGATCTTTGTAAGATTTGACTTAAAGGCATCAATAGTCTTTTGCATCCTTTGCTTGGTATCTTCGTAAATTTCTTCTTGCATGATAGATTTATCCTATCAGAGTACCCACATTTTTACCCTGAACAATATCAAGTAATGCGCCTTTAATGGCCATGTCATAGACTCTAACAGGAAGATTGTTGTCTCTACACATGACGATAGAAGTTGTATCCATCACTTTCAGACCCATTGATATGAATTCATCATAACTAATTTTTTCAAAATGCTTTGCATCTGCATTGGATAATGGGTCATCAGAAAAAACACCGTTGACTCTAGTTGCCTTAATCAGTAAATCTGCCTCTATCTCTACAGCTCTTAGAGAAGCTGCTGAATCCGTTGTAAAATAGGGGTTACCGGTCCCAGCTGCAAAAATTGTAATTCGACCTTTTTCAAGATGCCTTGTTGCTCTTCTACGAATGTAATCCTCACATACTTCATTGACCTTTAATGCAGACATCACCCTTGCGTACATTCCTTGTCTCTCTAACGCATCTTGGATAGCCAGTGCATTAATGATTGTCGCTAACATTCCCATTTGATCGCCAGTTACTCTGTCAATTCCTGATTGGGCAAGCCCTTCTCCTCTGAAGATATTACCTCCGCCAATGACAATACCTAACTCAATACCATTGCTGGTGATTGATTGTATTTCCCCAGCCAAATAATCAAGCACCTTGGGATCAACTCCAAAAGAATGATCACCCAATAAAGCTTCACCACTTAGCTTTAGAAGAATTCTTTTTATATTATTGGAAGGCAACTTAATTCACCGCATCCACTTGAGCTTTGACCTCATCTGCAAAGTTTACTTCTTCAACTTCAACCCCTTCACCCACTTCATAGCGAGTAAATGAGACAACTGAAGAACCACTCTTTTCGAGCAGCTTAGCCACTGTAAGGTCTGGGTCTTTTATAAATTCCTGGCCCATTAGAGAGATTGAGTTAAATTGTTTGTTCAGCTTTCCATCAACGATTTTAGGTATAATTTCTGCTGGCTTACCCTCATCTTCAACCTGTTTTGTGAGTATCTTTCTCTCTTCATCAATGACATCTTCGGGGATATCTGATATCTGAATATACTCAGGTTGTGATGCAGCTACATGCATAGCGATGTCCTTTGCAAGTTGTTCATCTCCATTTTCAATGACCACCACTGATGCAATCTTGGTTCCATGAATATATGAGCCCGCAATGCCATTAACCTGTATTCTTTCGAATCTTCTGACTGTGATATTTTCTCCAATTTTTGAAACCACAAATTTTCTATAATCTTCGACAGTATCGAATCCATCAATGGCTTCCTGATTCAGCTGGTCTATTGTCTCTATGGAGTTTGACAAGATTAATTTTGATACATTATTAACAAATTCATCAAAAAGAGTATCTTTGGCAGCAAAATCAGTCTCGCAATTCACTTCCAGAATACTTAGATNATCACTACTAATCTCNACCTTAACCAAGCCTTGTGCTGTAGTTCTACCAGACTTTTTATCTGCCTTTGATTGNCCTTTTTCTCTTAATAGTANTTTTGCTTTTTCAAAATCACCTTCAGACTCAAGCAAAGCTTTTTTACAGTCCATCATTCCTGCATTGGTTTCTTCTCGGAGTTTTTTTACATCGATTGCTTTNATTTCCATGATTCCCTCTGTTACTTCTCTTCCTTATTTTCNTCCTCTGNTGGGGCTTCNTCNTCNGCTGGNGCTTCNTCCTCTGCTGGGGNTTCCTCTTCAGCTGGAGCTTCTTCCTCTGCTGGAGCTTCCTCTTCAGCTGGAGCTTCTTGTGAAGNTTTCTTTATTACTATTNTCTTTTTCTTTTTNATTTTAGTAGTAGAAATTTTTCCTTCACTATCAACTTCNACAAAGTCNTCCTCAATTTCCTCTANTATTGGAATTGTACTTTTACCTTCTTNATAGCTCTCAACTATCAANGAAGTGATGAGTTCGGTNGTTAGTCTTGAATCATCNTTTGAAGGAATAAGATAATCGACTCCATCTGGTGATGAATTGGTGTCAACAATAGCCAAAATTGGTATNCCTAGAACCAGTGCTTCCTTCACGGCATTCTTTTCATAATTCACATCGACAATAAAGATTGCATCAGGCAACTTCTTCATGTTTCTAATACCACCTAGGCCTTTTTCGAGTTTTTCATGAGATCTTCTTAGTGTTAGTACTTCTTTCTTCGAAAGTCCCTGGATATTTTCTTCTTTTAATGCTTCTTCGAGATTTTCAAGTTTTTTGATCGATTTTGAGATTGTTTTGTTATTTGTGAGCGTTCCACCAAGCCATCTATTCGAAACATATGGCATATCACAAGTAACGCCTGCATTTTTGATTGCATCTTTTACAGATTTCTTTGTGCCTACAAAAAGAATCGTCCCTGATTGAGCAGCCAAGTTCTTAACAAAATCAGAAGCAGCCTCTATTTGGGGGATAGTTTTTTCTAGATTGATTATATGAATCCCATTTCTATCGCCATAGATGAAGTCCTGCATCTTGGGATTCCAATATTTGGTCTTATGACCAAAATGTGCTCCTGCTTCGAGCAGGTCACGAATGTTTACTTTTTTCATTTTTTTCCTCTTTGGGTTAAACTCCCACAAATCCCAATCAATAACCAAATAAGGGCACCCATTGACTGTGTCGAATTGTGTTCGATATTAATGCAAAATTGCGCTGGGATTTATAACATAATAAACTCCAAGCAACAATAAAAAAGAAAGTAAAAATTATAAAGGGAAATGTCTGTTGAAATAAAAACATTAGAGCAGCAAGAAAAAATGAGAATTGCTGGAAAACTTGCCTCTGAAGTACTTGATATGATTGGTGAGCATGTAAAGCCAGGTGTAAGTACTATGGAATTGGATGAGATTTGCAATGATTTCATTGTAAATACACAGAAAACAATCCCAGCAAATGTGGGTTATAGAGGTTTTCCAGCTACAACATGTACATCAATTAATCATGTTGTATGCCATGGAATACCCAGTGAGAAAAGACTAAAAAATGGCGATATTCTTAACATCGATGTCACTGTAATTAAGGATGGCTTTCATGGAGATACCAGCAGAATGTTCAGTGTGGGTAAAACTTCAAATCAAGCAAACAAACTAATTGAAACTACCTACGAATCCATGTGCGAAGGAATCAAAGCAGTGAAACCAGGGAATAAGTTGGGCGACATTGGTTATGCAATCCAAAAACATGCTGAAGGAAACTACTTCAGTGTAGTAAAAGAATACTGCGGTCATGGTATAGGAGAGATATATCATGACGAACCTCAAATTCTCCATTATGGAATTCCAAATACTGGGATGGAACTCAAAGAAGGAATGACTTTTACAATAGAACCAATGATTAATTCTGGTGGCTCTGCTGTAAGGCTCTTATCTGACGGCTGGACAGTAGTAACAAAAGATCACTCTCTATCTGCACAATGGGAACATACCATACTTGTTACAAATGACGGTTATGAAGTACTGACACTGGCGCCTGGTGAATTGATCTAATTGCCAATTAGATGATCAGTTCAGAATATTTAGAGTCTAATATCGAGAAAAATTTCTCATCATATGAAAGCAGAAAGAAGGTAATTTCTGATTTAAAGGCATTTATAAAAAAAGAATCTAGTCTGATTGATGACTCAGTTATTAAAGCGCCAATAAAGGAAACGATATCAAATCGGTGTGAATTAAATGACGATGTCATTCACTTTGTGGCAAGTCAATTTTTCAATAATGATGAATCAAAACTTAACATTATTGCTGTTGGTGGTTATGGGAGAGGTGAGTTTTACCCAAAATCTGATACTGACTTACTTATTCTTCTGGATAAGAACACCAAAAATGATCTTAAAAACAATATTTCAAAATTCCTGACATTTCTTTGGGATATTGGCATTGAGGCAAGCCATAGCACGCGAACGATTAATGAATGCATAAAAGAATCCAAAAGAGATATTTCTGTAGGCACATCATTGCTTGAATCTAGATCAATTTTTGGATCAAAAACACTATTCTCAGACTATCAGAAGAAGGTTCTTCTGAAACAAGCATGGAAAAACGAAAAATTTTTTAGTGCAAAAATAGATGAACAGAATAATCGACACAACAGCTTCAATAACACGGCTTATAACCTTGAGCCAAATATAAAAGATGGCCCAGGCGGTTTGAGGGATGCTCATACAATTTTTTGGATTGCTAAAAAACTTGGCTATGGAAATATTGCCGATCTCGAGCAAGACAATATTTTGAATATTGATCAAATTCGATTGCTTCAAGAAGCATGGGGCTTGATATCAAAAATAAGATATGCGCTTCACTCATTGACTAAACGTCCAGAAGATAGACTTTTGTTTGATTACCAAAGAGTCCTTGCAGAAAATTTTGGATACAAAGACTCTGAACACTTAATGGCTGTTGAAGTTTTCATGCAAGATTACTATAAAGCAGCAAAAACTATCTCTAGATTCAATGAAATATGTTTGCAAATATTTGACCAGAAAATCAATTCCAGACGATTCATAACAAAAAAAAATATTAATAAAAATTTTCACACAAGAAATAAGCTAATTGGGCTAAGAAAAGGAGTAGAGTTTAAGAATGACCCGAGCTTACTTCTTGAGATATTTCTTCATTTTCAGGAAAACAATATCACTGGAATAGAGTCAAAGACAATTAACCAAATTTTAGAAAATTTAGATCTGATCAATGATGGATTCAGAGACAATCCAGACAATAGAAAACTTTTCCTTAAGATATTAAAAGCGCCAGAGGGTGTTACTCATGAATTAAAGAGAATGAATCTTTACGGTGTACTTGGATTATATCTACCAATATTTGGCCAAATAGAAGGCAGAATGCAGTTTGATCTATTTCACACGCTGACTGTTGATGAGCATACTTTGAACGTGGTTAGTAATTTAAGAAGGCTGGCACTGGACAGATTCAACCATGAATACCCGGAAGACAGCAAGAAAATGCAATCAATAGAATCTCAAGAAATACTCTACTTGGCAGGATTATTTCATGACATAGCAAAAGGTAGAGGTGGAGATCATTCTGTTTTAGGAGCAAGAGATGCGGAAGAGTTTTGTATTGCACATGGCATGACGAGATACGAATCTAAACTTGTTTCTTGGCTTGTAGAAAATCATTTGATTTTTTCACTGACTGCTCAAAAGAAAGATATTCATGACCCACTAGTTGTCAAAGAGCTTGCAGAAATTATTGGAGATGAAGAAAAGCTAGAGTATTTATATCTTCTAACAGTTTGCGATGTGAGAGCAACAAATCCAAATTTATGGAACAGCTGGAAAGAAAGACTCTTTAAAGATCTTTATCATCTAACAAAAAATGCCCTGAGAATGGGTCTAGAAAATACAATCGATAAGGAAGAAATTGTAAAAGAGAAAATAGAGATAGCGAATATTTATATAGAGGATCAAGGTCTTGATATCTCCAAATTAAGGACAGAGATCGAAAAACTAAGTGAAGACTATTTCCTACGATTTAATCAAGGTGAAATCAATTTTCACCTTGAGAAACTGATAACAAATAGTGTTACAGATGAGGAAAACACCATCATTGGTTTAAAAATCATCGAAGAAGAAGGTCTGATGCTACTGTTCATCAAAACACTTATGGATATTGATACTTTCTCAATAATCACGAATAAATTGGTCGAAAAAAATATATCCATTAAAGATGCAAAAGTCATCGAGTTGAATGATGGAAACTGTATATATAATTTTTATACTGATGTGCCAAAAGGCGATGCCTATGACATAGAAAATAAGATTCAATCTTTAGTTGAGAATTTGAGCTGGAGGCTTAAAAAGAAACAAATCATCAAAAAGAAAAAATTCAAAATTCCAAGAAGATTGAGAAGCTTTACAACAAAAACAAAAGTGAATTTCCTTGTTGATGATATTCATAATCGAACAGTCCTTGAAATCGTTTCAATAGATAGGCCCGGTCTTCTTGTTGACGTGTCAGAGGTGCTTAGAAAAAATAATATTTGGATCGAGTCAGCAAAAATAGCCACAATTGGTGAAAGAGCTGAG
>PBEI01000010.1 GCA_002718375.1 Gammaproteobacteria bacterium | reverse complement strand
CGATTTGTGCTAGCTTTGAATCAGATATTAATGTCTTCGAGTATTCACCAAGAGAGGTTAAACTATCTACAGTTGGAACAGGAAAGGCAGAGAAAGAACAAGTCATGGAAATGGTTAAACTGATACTCTCGATTAAGCAATCAACATTAAAGCTGGATGAATCAGATGCACTTGCGGTAGGAATCTGTCACGCTCACTCACAATCTCTAAAAGACAAGATAGAAGTGGCAAAGAAATGATTGGATCTCTAATCGGTCTCATTAAAGAAAAGACCCCTTCGGCGATCCTAATTGAGGTCAATGGAATTGGCTACGAGGTTTCCGTTCCCTTATCAACTAGTTTTCAATTACCTAATGTTGGGGAGTCAGTCTACTTATTGACACACTTGGTTGTTCGCGAGGATCAGCACTCTCTTTATGGATTTGCTACTGAGGAAGAAAGAAGGCTTTTTAGAGCGCTTATAAAAATCAGTGGAGTAGGGGCCAAATTAGCCATCACAATACTTTCTGGCACGAATGTTAATGGATTTATTCAGTCTGTTATCAATGAGGATATTGATGCACTTGTTCACTTGCCAGGCATAGGTAAGAAAACAGCAGAAAGGCTTGTCGTAGAAATGAAAGATAAGATTTCTGAAATTTCAGATGAAGAAAGCAATGCTTCTAAGCCAGGAGCAAACAATGCTGTTGCTGAATCAATAAATGCACTTGTCAATTTAGGTTACAAAACAAAAGATGCAAAGAATATTCTTGATAAGATTGACAGTGATGGTCTCTCAGTTGAGGAGCTTATCCGCCAGGCTTTAAAATCCCTGAATAAATAACTTATATGACTAATGAAGAGAAAATCATAGCACCAGAAGCTCAGGATGGTGAAGAGTCTGTAGAGCAAGTTCTAAGACCTCAAGTTCTTGAGGAGTATATCGGTCAAGAATCTGTCAAAGAACAAATGAATATATTCATTGAGGCAGCTAAAAAAAGAAACGAGGCAATGGATCACGTTTTAATATTTGGCCCACCAGGACTTGGTAAAACTACACTTGCCCATGTCATTGCGAATGAGCTTGGTGTGAACCTGAAACATACATCTGGCCCAGCAATTGAGAAGCCAGGAGATTTAGCAGCAATCTTGACCAATCTTGAGGAGGGTGATGTTTTATTTGTAGATGAGATACACCGCTTAAGTTCCATAGTGGAAGAAATTTTGTATCCAGCACTTGAAGATTATCAACTTGATCTTGTGATAGGAGAAGGACCATCTGCTCGGTCAATAAAGCTAGATTTAACAAGATTCACAATGATTGGAGCGACTACAAGAGCTGGTTTGCTCACCTCACCATTGAGAGATCGATTTGGTATTTCACAAAGATTGGATTTTTATAACGTTGATGAGATAACCAAGATTGTAAACAGATCATCAGGAATACTTGGTGTTGAGATTGATCAGCTCGGTGCGGAACAAATTGCATCCCGTTCCAGAGGTACACCAAGAATAGCCAATCGACTCCTCAGAAGAGCAAGAGACTATTGTGAAGTGAAAGCAGACGGGAAAATAAATGCTGAGTTAGTAAATGATGCAATGGATCTAATGGAGGTTGATGTAAATGGCTTCGATTACCTAGATAGGAAGTTTCTTGCAGCAATCATAGAAAAATTTAATGGTGGTCCAGTTGGAATAGATGCCATTGCTTCTGCAATAGGAGAAGAAAGGGGAACAGTAGAAGACCTTATAGAGCCGTTTCTTATTCAAGGTGGCTTTTTAATCAGGACACCCCGAGGAAGAATGGCGTCTGGAAAAGCATATGAACACTTTGGAATGAAAGCTCCAAAAGAAATTATTCAACAGGAAAATTTGCTCTAAGAAATTTAATCCTTATTTTTGTTACTATAAAAGATATGGAAGAATCAATCATAATCAGCCCAGAGACGAAATATATAGCGATTGAAGGTCCTGTAGGATCAGGTAAAACAAGTCTTGCAAAAAAATTGTCAGAACATCTTGATGGCAAGCTAATTCTAGAACAACCTGAAACAAATCCATTTCTTGAAAGTTTCTATAAGGATCCTAGATCAAATGCATTACCAACAGAACTTTCATTCTTATTTCAAAGATCTAAATTGCTTGATGATATCAATCAGGAAGATTTATTTTCAAGCATGAGTGTCACAGATTTTATTTATGATAAAGACAATATATTTACTGAAATTAATCTCACTCATGAAGAGATTGATTTATACAAAAAGGTTAAAGATTCACTGAAAGTTAACCATCCATTTCCTGATTTGGTTGTTTATCTTCAAGCACCAGTGGAGGTTCTACTGTCACGAATTAGAATGCGCTCTCCATCAATCGATTTGCTTATTGATTCTTCCTATTTAGAGAAGATCGCTGATTCTTATGCAAAGTTCTTCTATTATTATGAAGATTCACCATTGTTAGTTGTGAATGCTGAGAACATTGATCCAATTCATAATGATGACCATTTTGAGATGTTGTTCTCAGAGCTAAAAAATGTGAAGTTTGGGAAACATTTTTTTAATAACACGGCTGCTGCATTCTCTTAGTCAGATAGCTGTTGCTCCAGAGCCCACTCAATATGCTCATCAACCATTGAGTTTACTGAACCTTTTTTTAATATAAGAAGATCAATCGTATCTTTTTCTTTTTTTGAATTACCTAGTGCAACAGCTATATTTCTCATCCATCCCTGATAACCTGTTCTCCGAATTGCTGATCCTCTGGTTTTCTCGTCCCAATCTTCTTCTGTCCACATGAATAATGATTTTAACGATGCATCTTCAAAAGAAGATCTTGGTTTAAAATCCTCAATTACAGGCTTTGTGGCAAATTTATTCCATGGACAAAAGATCTGACAGTCGTCGCATCCAAATATTCTGTTGCCAATTGATTTTCTCATATCCTTTGGTATCGATTCTTTGTTCTCAATTGTCAGGTATGAAATACATTTCCTTGCATCAAGTTCATAAGGTGTGACGATTGCTGATGTTGGGCAAACATCAATGCACTCTCTGCAGGTTCCACAATGATTGGTAGCAGGTTGATCGATATCCAGCTCAATATCTGTAATTATTTCTGCAATAAAAAACCATGAGCCATGATTCTTATTTATAAGATTCGTGTTCTTTCCAATCCAACCCAAACCAGCATTTCTAGCCAATGCTCTTTCCAATACAGGCGCTGAGTCGACAAAGTAATTTTTTTCTTTTATGTTTGANTGCTCACTGATTCGACTGATTATTTCCTTAAGTTTTGATCTAATCGTNTTATGATAATCTCGTCCCAGAGCATAGTTTGCGATNTATGCTTTTTNNCTGTCTTCTATTCTTNTTTTNCCAATCTCTTTATCNAAGAAATGATAAGTCATNCGAAATGAAATNACCCTTAAAGCACCTGGAATNAGCTCATATGGCCGAGCTCTTTTCTTGCCATGCTTTTCCATATANTTCATNGAACCNTGATGATTATTATTNAGCCATTGNATNAGTTTCTCTTCATCATCTTTAATNTCNATCCCGCTGACTCCCATCTGGTCAAAACCNAGTTCCAGTGACCATTTNTGNATATCATTTTTTAGTTTTATTAAATCAGTCATTTTTTATGAANGATTATTTTCATTCAGGACAAGTATAATAAGAAGCATGAAACTTGCCGAGNAATATGTATTTAGCTCAAGTACGGTTGCAAATATTGATAGAGATGCAATCAANCANAATGAGNNTGGATATGGATTTCACNTAATGGAGAAAGCTGCAAANTTCTCTTTTCAAATTCTAAAGAATGAATCCCCTCAATCTATTNCAGTTTTTTGNGGAACTGGAAACAATGCTGGNGATGGNTATTTATTGGCTAAATATGCCATTGAGTCTGGGTTNAATACGAGAGTAATNTCAATAGANTCAAAAGATAAGCTAAGTGNCGATGCNAAGAGAGCCATGGATGAATTTGAANAAACTGGAGGNGAGATTCAAAGATGGTCCTCGGAGATTGAATTGAATTCNGATTGGATAGTGGATGCAATTTTNGGNATTGGCTTNAATAGGAAGCTNGAAATGCTTCATCAAGATGTNATNCATGCAATCAATCAATCTGAATCAAANGTTCTATCNATTGANATCCCTTCAGGNCTGTGTGGAAATACAGGAAAAATTTTTGGTAGNGCAGTANCAGCNGATTTAACCACAACTTATGTNGGAAAAAAATCAGGCCTTTACCTTGATTCTGGACCNGACTGTNCNGGAAAAATATTCTTTTCTGATTTAGACATCGATGAATCTTTTTATTCGAAATCATCGCCAATGATTCAGATTATTTCAGAGAGAGATGTCAGCGATGTTTTGGTGCATAGAAATCAAACAACTCACAAGGGTGATCATGGGCATGTATTAATGATTGGTGGGAATAATGGCATGGAGGGCGCCATCAGGATAGCTGCTGAGGCCTCATTAAGAGCAGGTTCAGGCTTAGTCAGTGTTCTTTCTACTTCACAGAGTTGTGAAATAATCAATCAGATAAGACCAGAGGTGATGTGTCATGATGCCTCGAAAGTAGGGAGTGTTTCTTCATTGATTGATAAAGCAGACATCATTGGCATTGGTCCAGGTTTAGGCACGGATGATTGGGCGGTTAATTTATACGATCAAGCATTGGCGTCAGAAAAACATCTGGTCTTAGATGCAGATGCACTCAATATTCTATCCAGTGAAATTCGTGATAGAGGGAACTGGACGCTGACGCCGCATCCAGGAGAGGCAGCTAGGTTATTGGATTCATCAGTGAGCAACATCCAGCGTGACAGAATTAATGCAATCACTGAAATCTCAAAAAAATATTCAGCCAATGTATTGCTTAAGGGGAAATTCACACTGATCAAATGCCCAAATAGTGATTTTCCTATCATGATTACAAGTGGGAACCCTGGTATGGCAACAGCTGGAATGGGCGATTTACTGACCGGAGTTATAAGCTCATTCTTGGGCCAATTTGGAGCACATGATGCAGGAAAGATTATATCTGTAGCAGCACATATACATTCCAAGGCTGGCGATCTGGGGTCTGAAGATGGTGAAAGAGGATTGATTGCTTCAGATTTGCTCACTTATATAAGAAAATTGGTGAATCCATGAAAATACAATCTGAGAGTGAAATGATCAAAGTAGCTGCAAAGCTTGGCAATGTCATGCTCAATGAAATAACAGAAAACTATGTCATCTATTTAGAAGGTGATCTGGGTGCTGGTAAAACGACCTTTGTGAAAGGCTTTATGAGAGGAATGAGCTTTGATGAGGTTGTCAATAGTCCTACATTTAGCTTGATAGAACGAATTGAGCTACTCAATCACTATGTCTTTCATGTCGATTTGTATCGTATCAATAATGAGGCAGAACTATTCGAGTTAGATCTTCATGAAGAGTCCTATTTAGATAAACCCGCGATTCACTTAATTGAATGGCCACAAAAAGGAGAAGATATAGTTCTATCGCCAGATTTAAAAATTACATTCAAGACACTCGAGGATCCAAACCAGAGGGAGATCTTTTTTGAAGATTTTTCGTCTAAATTGGGAAATAATCAATTCACAGTGCAATTATTCGATTTGATTTAGATGCTAATTTTTTCAAATAAACCGACTTCAATTTTAATCATCGCAATAATGATTTTTTCTTTTGCCAATGCGGCAGAATCAAAATCGGTTTTGAAAGATGTGAGAATCAGTCAATCTGATAACGAAACAAGACTGGTTTTAGACTTAACAGAGAAAGTCAAATATAAACTTTTTACACTCAATCGGCCAGACAGAATAGTCATTGATCTTTATGAAACTGATTTACAAAAAGGGCTTAAGACGAAAATTAAAAAGTCTGGATTGATAAATGAGATTCGTATTGCAAGAAATAACTCCAGAAGAATCAGAATGGTCATAGAAACCAGTGAGATTCTTTTTTATCAGTTGAGCGCCATTCCAAAGAATCCAAATCCCAATCACCGCCTAGTCATAGATTTAAAAAAAGCTTTTGAAGGAAGTCAGAAGCTTGCTGCTTCATCTGTCAATAGTAAGAAGTTTGTTGTTGCGATTGATCCAGGACATGGCGGTAAAGACCCGGGTGCTCAGGGCAGTCAGGTTATTGAAAAAGAATTGGTATTAAAAATTTCAAAGAAATTAAAAAAATTAATTGATCAAGAGAAGACAATGAGTGCCTTCTTAATCAGAGACAATGATTCATTTCCTTGTCCAGGCAATCGAAGCAATTGCAGACAACAAGAGTCTTTGTCAGAGAGAATCACAAGGGCAAAAAAGGGTGGAGCGGATTTATTAATTTCCATTCATGCTGATGCGTTTTCAGATCGATCAGTCAGGGGAGCAACTCTATACGCTTTATCTGATTCTAGGAAGATCAGAAGAGGCAGCGACTACAAGGTGATGTATCGACCAAAAACAAAAAACAATATGAAACTCAAACCATCTTCTTCTAAAAAATCATTGAGTCGAATTACTGGCGATGATATCGATGCTCAAGATCAAAGTATTGAAATTGGAAAACATATTTTGAAAGAGATAAGAAAAGATGTAAGGATTCGAAAGAAAACTCCCCGAGAAGCTGAATTTGCGGTTTTAAAATCTACCTCAATTGCCTCTGTTTTAATTGAGACCAGTTATCTTTCGAATAAGGATGATGAAAAATTTCTGATCAATCCACGAAATCAAGACAAAATTGTTGAGGCAATTGTGAGAGGTCTAAAGAGCTATAGTTCGAGCACAAGAAAGGAGCTTGGTAAAAGATGAAAATAGATATCATATTGGAACCTGACCTCACTCCAGAGGAAATTTGCGACCTTGGACTCATTGCCGAAAGCTATGGCATAGATTCGATTTGGACATCAAATTACTTTTCTCATTGGGACCCTTTCATCAGTTTATCCCAGCTCGCAAACCAAAGCAGACAGATCAAGCTCGGAGTTCTAGCTGTCAGCCCATTTGAAATGCACCCTCTTAAAATCGCAAACTCATTACTAACTTTAAACGAGGTCAGTCATGGAAGGGCGCAGGTTGCAGTTGGTGCCGGAGAAGGAAATCTAACAGCGATGAATCTGGACACTCCCAAGAAGATCGTACTTGCAGTTAGAGAAGCATTGGAGATCATTATTAAGGCTTGCTCAGACGATCTAAAAGAAGGATACAGTGGAGAAATATTTAGTGTGTCTCTGCCTTGTGATTATGGATGGGCCAAGCATGATAATCCAGTTGTTTATGGCACAGCCTATAGACACATGATGATGAGAATGGAGGGCAGGGTAGCTGATGGCGTCTATATTGGTGCAACACCACCCGAAGTTCTAGAAGAAGCCATTGTTAATATAAATACAGGGAAGAAGAAAAGACTAGAGAGCAATGATGAAATATTTATCAATTCTTTTTGGGCATGGCACATTAAGGCCAATCGAGACGAAGCATTCAAAGAATCAAGAAGGGAGCTTGCATGGAGGGCCAGAAAATTAGAGAAGTCGTTGTTGCAGCATTACTTCACTGATGAAGAATGTGACGCGATAACAAATAACTTTGAATCTTTTGTTGATGCGTATTTTGATCGTTCTGGAGATATAAGAGATGTCGATTTAGAGATTGCTAACAAGTTATGCAAAGTTTTTACTTCTACTGGGGATTTATCTGATCTCGAATCAGAAATTAAGAGATTCAAGGAATTTGAAACGATGGGCCAGACACACTTATCACTTCGTTTGCATGATAACCCTAAAGACGCCTTGGATATCATTGGCAAAGAGGTGATGCCTCACTTTAAGTGAAAATATTTTGAGATCAAAAAAAGTCATCATACTCAGAGGACCTACTGCATCAGGAAAAACAGACCTCTCTTTAGAATTAGCTGAAAAGTTTCCTATTGATATCATTAGCGTTGATTCAGTGATGGTATACAAAGGACTCAATATTGGATCTGCAAAACCATCCAAGCAGATCTTAAAAAGATACCCCCATCGTTTGATAGACATTTGTGAGCCAAATGAAAAATATTCAGCGGGTCGTTTTATTGTTGATGTCCAGAAAATCATTAGAGACATTCAATCAAATGATCGTATTCCTCTATTAGTCGGTGGAACAATGATGTATTACAAAGTTCTTCAAGATGGTATGAGTCAGTTGCCAGCTGCTAATGAGGAGGTCAGAACTCAAATCGATCTAAAGGCTGAAAAAATTGGTTGGCAAGAGATGCATGCTGAACTCGGGAAAGTTGACCCTGAGTCAGCAAAAGAGATAAAGCCCAATGATAAACAGAGAATACAGCGTGCGATTGAAGTTTATATGATTACAGGTATAGCGATGTCTGAATTAAGAAGAGAAGGTAAGAGCAATAATAAATTTGATTATTTAAACATCAGCCTATTGCCAAACGATAGGGAAGCACTGTATGAAAATATCAATAATCGATTCGACTCAATGATTAAAGAAGGATTACTCGATGAAGTTTCAACCCTGCTCCATAAAGAACGAGTGTCAAATGAAAGTCATTCAATGCGATCGATAGGCTATCGTGAAATGCTTGAATACATTCGTGGGGAAAAGACGCTAGAAGTTGCCATAGATACTGCAAAATTATCGAGTCGCAGATATGCGAAAAGGCAAATTACTTGGTTGAGATCATTTGATGATCAATATAAGCTTGAGCCAATGGAAACAGACAATATCAAAACCATTGAAGAAATCCTAAATAACCATTTTGAAACATTAGATTGATTAATCATAAAAATCCAAAAATTAGAACCCATCTGGTTATTATTAATGGACCCGATAGTCCTTTTGCAAATGACAATGAGGAATTTATATCATTGGTGCTGTCTACTGGATCAGTTATTTCTGGCATCACTTATATCAACGTAAGAACATATAATCGAAACACCTTGATTGGGAAAGGCAAGATTGATGATCTAAAAATAAAAATATCCGAAGAAGAATTTGACCTATTGGTCTTTAGTCATGATCTAATTGCATCTCAAGAAAGAAATCTTGAGAAGATTCTCAAGTGTCCTGTGATTGATAGGACTCGTTTGATACTGGATATCTTCGCAAAGAGAGCAAAAAGCTCTGCAGGTAAATTACAAGTTGAGTTGGCGCAACTGAATCATTTATCAACCCGATTGGTCAGAGGCTGGACTCACTTAGAAAGACAGAAAGGGGGTATTGGCCTGAGAGGCCCAGGGGAGAAACAACTTGAAACNGACCGAAGGCTTTTAGGAGTTCGGATTAAATCCATAAAGTCCAGGCTTAAAAAGATTGAAGTTCAAAGGTCTGTTAATAGAAAATCAAGGATGAAATCAGCTAAAACAGTCGCACTTGTTGGGTATACAAATGCTGGTAAGTCAACACTATTTAATGCCCTAACTTCATCTGAAACATATGNTGCAGATCAAATGTTTGCAACATTGGATCCTTTGTTTAGGCCNTTGAAGTTATCGAGTAAGGATGAAGTAATAATNAGTGATACCGTTGGTTTTATAAGAGAATTACCNGAAACTCTNGTTCAGGCATTCTTATCAACTTTAGAAGAACTGTGTTCAGCAGATCTGATACTTCATGTATTGGATGTNAGTAATCGAAACCTTTATGAAAACAAACATTCTGTGGAAAAAGTTTTAAAACAAATCAATGCTCATAATGTGCCCGTAATCAACGTCTGCAANAAGATTGATCTCATCAGAAATCAATCAGAAATATTCTCCATTAAAGANGNAGTGCAGGTTTCTGCTCAAAATGGTCTTGGATTAGATGAATTGATAACAAAAATCTCCAATGTGTTGGAGCCAAAGAGAACACTTAAGAGAATAAAATTGGAATTAGGACAATCAAGGGTTCGTTCAGAGATTTATCAGCTATCCAACGTAATTGAAGAGAAAGTCAATAATGACAATGAAATTGAGATACTCTGTGAAATAGATGACATTAGTTATGAGAGACTTAAAAAAAATGAAAAAATTGAAGCCATACAGAGTAAAATAGCGAATCATTGATTAAATTGGAGTTAAATAAACAATGACAAATAATGGAAAATCACCTTGGGATCCTAAAGATCAGCCTCCNGATNTNGATCAGATTGTTGAGGAATGGCAAAAAAGGTTTAATACACTTTTTGGTGGATCATCAAANGGAAGCACACAAAAGAAAGGACCGCCAGCATCTTTACTNATCGTATTAGGCTTATTTTTATGGATGCTTACTGGACTATATCAGATCGATGATTCTGAGAGAGGAGTTGTTTTGAGATTCGGAGAATATAATCAGACAACCACGCCTGGACTTCGTTGGCACATTCCATGGCCGATTGAGTCTGTCGAAATAGTCAATGTCAATGTAGTTAATCGTTTCAAACAGCAGACAACAATGCTCACTTCAGATGAAAATATCATCGTTGTTGACCTCGTTGTTCAATATCGAAAAACAAACCCTGTTGATTATCTATTTAATGTTAGAGATCCAGAGGAAACTCTCAGTGAAGTGAGTGAAAGCGCGATCAGGGAAGTTGCTGGTAAAACAGATCTTGATTTCATCCTCACCGAAGGGCGTTCTTCAATTGCAATTCAAACACAATCAGTGATTCAAAATACTTTAGATGAGTATGGTACTGGAATCTCAGTTACTCAAGTCGCATTACAAGATGCAAACTTTCCAGTCCAAGTCGAAGATGCNGTTCAAGANGCAATCAAGGCNAGAGAGGATAAAGAGAGGTATGCTTTTGAAGCTGAGGCGTATGCGAATGATATCGTACCAAAAGCCAGAGGTGATGCNGCTAAAATGGTTCAAGAGGCAGAAGCATANAAAGCAAAAGTTATAGCTGATTCTGAAGGTGAGGCTGAGCGATTTAGTAAATTGTTGGTCGAGTATCAAAAAGCNCCAGAGGTTACTAGAGAAAGGCTGTATATTGATGCCATTGAAANTGTCTACGGAAATTCAAACAAGGTATTAATGGATTCTGATGGAAGTGGGAATCTAATGTATCTACCCATAGATAAACTCCTTCAACAGAACTCCACTCAAAAAGATAACTCTGTAAATACNGAGACTCAATCGAATAGGAGTAGTTCATCAACAACCACTCAAGATCCAAGAATGAGGAGGGTTAGATAATGAAAAATATATTCATATTTATACTTGTAGCTGTATTTGTGATTATCTCAAACAGTNTATTCACTGTTGATGAGAGAGAATATGCTCTGAAATTCAGATTTGGAGAAATCATTCAATCTGACTATGAGCCAGGCATACATTTCAAGTTTCCATTTGTTAATAACGTAAATAAATATCCAAAGAGAATATTAACAATCAATAATCCACAAGAGCTCTTTTTGACTGCAGAAAAGAAGAACCTTTTTGTGGACTTTTTCATCAAATGGAGAATAGCNAATACCACTGATTACTATCGATCAACCGGTGGTGATGAGCTTGTTGCCGCTCAAAGATTACTGGAAAATGTTAAAGACGGGCTTCGNTCTGAATTTGCGAAAAGAACAGTCGTTGAAGTTGTCTCAAAGGAAAGAAGAGAGTTAATGTCTGGGATGTTAACTGATGCTGCAAGCAATGCCAGAAATCTAGGCATTGAGCTTGTAGATGTAAGAGTTAAACGAATCGAGCTTTCAGATGATGTGAGTGAGTCCGTTTACAATAGGATGAGACAAGAAAGGGCAAGAATCGCATCTGAGCTTAGAGCTGAGGGAAGCGAGGAGGCTACAGTNATAAGGGCAGAAGCTGACAGGGCTAGAACGGAGATTCTTGCCAATGCAAATCGTGATTCCCAAATCATCAGAGGTGAAGGTGATGCCACTGCTGCAAATGTCTATGCAACGGCTTATAACGAAGACAGAGAATTTTATTCTTTCTATAGAAGCATTCAGGCNTATAAAGCCTCTATTGGNACTTCCAATGATATTCTTGTTCTTGACTCAGAGGGAGATTTCTTTAAATACCTGAACGACCAAAACGCAGAATAGTAGAGAATATAACTGCATGGGGGTCAATGAGGTAGTCTTTGCTTTATCGGTATTTTTGATACTGGAAGGGCTTCTTCCTTTTATTTCACCAAAGTTCTATAAGTTTCTTCTTGTGCAAATGCTGAATACTGATGAGAATTCTATAAGGATTACCGGACTTATCTTGATTATAATAGGCGTCATCTTAATGAACTTTTTCTAGGAGTATTCAGTGTCCAAATCTTTAGTCGTAATCGGTGCTCAGTGGGGAGATGAGGGTAAAGGGAAGATTATAGATATTCTCACCGAGAAAGCAGACGCTGTTGTCAGATTCCAAGGAGGGCATAATGCTGGCCACACTCTTGTTATTGATGGCGATAAAACTGTCCTTCATCTAATACCATCNGGCATTTTCAACGATGCCAAATGTATTATTGGTAATGGGGTTGTTCTGCATTTGCCAACGCTTATAGAAGAAATTGAATATCTTGAATCAAAGGGTATCGATATCCAGAGTAAGCTAATGATNAGCTCTCAGTGTCCATTGATANTNCCGAGTCACATACTCATTGATGAAGCAAGGGAGAAGTCATTAGGAAAAAATGCAATCGGAACCACTGGNAGGGGAATTGGACCTGTTTATGAAGATAAGGTCGCTAGAAGAGCGCTGCATGTAATGGACTTGTTTGAAAAAGACTTATTCAAATCGAAACTCACCTCATTAACTGCTTATCACAACTTTCTTCTTGAAGAGCTCTATGAATCTGANGGAACTGATNTTGAAGANACACACAAAGAGTGGATGGGTCATT
Source organism: Gammaproteobacteria bacterium (assembly GCA_002718375.1). Next base: position 6,088 of record PBEI01000010.1, on the reverse strand, counting down.
TTTCTAAAATCAAGGACCTTGTTGTTGATAGCTCAAAAGAGTTGAACAATTTGAAGTTGAAACAGTCAAATATACTCTTTGAAGGAGCTCAAGGCTCAATGCTAGATATTGATCAAGGTACATACCCATTTGTTACATCATCAAGCACTCTATCTGGGGCCTCTTCGTTAGGTTCTGGTATCGGACCATTGGATATCGATGGAGTGCTGGGTATCACCAAAGCATATGCTACTAGAGTTGGCTCAGGCCCATTTCCAACAGAAATTGATGATGATTATGGTAAGCATATGGCAAAGATTGGTGTTGAGTTTGGAGCAACAACAGGCAGACCTCGAAGATGCGGTTGGCTAGACNTCGTTGCATTACGTAAAGCAGTCAATATCAATTCAATATCACAACTCTGCATCACGAAGATCGATGTACTTGATGGATTAGATAAGATTCTTGTTGCTGAAGAATATGAAATTGACGAAAAGATATATGACACTCTCCCCGCTATGAGTCAAAATCGATTCGAGAGAATTTCACCAATATACAAGGAATACAAAGGTTGGTCAGGAATCACATCTGGACTGAAGTCTTTTGATCAATTACCAACGGAAGCTAAGATTTTGATTAAAGGAATAGAGGACTCCATTGGTGTTCCTGTATCTTTGATATCAACAGGACCTGATAGAAATGACATGATTGTCATTGATCAAATTTTTTCATGAGCAAAGAGGTTACTGTATACGGCTATAATTCTGTCGAAACTTCCGTATTAAAAAATCCAGAAANCATAATAGAATTGTATATTGATGAATCTTCTTCGAATAAACGGGTTGAGAAATTATTATCNAGTAAAGCTGCTTCAAGACTGAATATTCAGAAAGTTGACAAGCATTTTCTATCAGACCTTCTTTCAACTGAGAAACACCAAGGCATTGCTGCAAAAATAAGAATCGATGACTTTTTTGATCTGAAATCAAGTATTGAGTACCTTTCTCAAAATCACGGATCATTGGTATTGATTCTTGATGACCTCGATGATCCGAGAAACATTGGAGCATGTCTTAGAACTGCAAATGCGACNGCTGTANACATGGTTGTCCTCTCTAAGAATAGAGTAAACATNGATAGTCCAGTTATAAGCAAGGTGTCTTCAGGGGCTCTACAAAACACAAATATTGCTGTTGTCTCGAACATTTCTCAGTTCATAGATAGAATCAAAGAAATAGGTTTTTGGATATATGGAACATCTGATGATTCTGATGTTTCTTATTGGGAGCCCAGCTATATAGAATCTTCAGCAATCATTGTTGGTTCAGAAGGGAAGGGAATGAGAGACTTAACCAAGTCGAAGTGTGATCAGTTATTATCTATCCCAATGTCAGGTGATGTTACAAGCTTAAATGTATCAGTAGCTTGTGGTCTTGTGCTCTATGAGGTGCTTCGACAGAGGAGTGCTAATTAGTTTGAATTATTTGAATATTTTCTGTACGATCCGCTGACAATAATAAATAACCTTGCTGCACCAAAGTAGAATTTGGGTAGCTTTAAACCAAAAGGGAAAATATGAGACATTATGAGTTAGTGTTGCTGNTCCATCCAGATCAGAGTGAACAAGTACCGGAGATGATCAACCGGTATCAAGAAACCGTTAAGAAATCTGACGGAATCATCCATAGAACTGAAGACATTGGTAGAATGCCGCTTGCATATACCATTGAGGATATGCATAAAGCACATTATGTTCTTATGAACATTNAATCTAATGAGGGTGTCATCAGTGAATTGGAATCATTATTTAAGTTCAATGACTCAATCATGAGACATCTGATAGTCAAAATGAAAAAGGCTGAAACTGGAGACTCAAAACTCTTTGAATTGAATAATAAAAAAGATGATTCAAAAAAAGTAAAAGAACGACGTGTTGAAGAAAAGAAGGTTGAGAAAGAAGAANCAGTGACAGAAATAGAAGAANAAAAAGATGAAGTAAAGGTTGATGAGGAAATCAATACAGAAACAAAATTAGAGGCTTCTGAAACAGAGCAAGAGCCAGAAAATACCGAAGAAGAGAAAGTAGAGGAAAAGACTGATGAAAAGAAAGAAGGGTAAAGATTTTAGAAGAAAAAAGGGTGTAAACAGAAATAAGAATAAATACTGTAAGTTTACCGCCGAGGGTGTTGATCAAATCGATTATAAAGATATCGATGTTTTAAAGAAATACATCACNGAGACCGGGAAGATTATACCTAGCCGAATTACAGGCACAAAGGCTCATTATCAGAAACAGCTTGCTGTAGCAATTAAGAGAGCAAGATTTTTAGCTTTGTTGCCATTCACCGATCAACATAGATAGAAGGCAGTCATGGACGTTATACTCAAAGAAGACATAAAGAATCTGGGAGAAATAGGAGACGTGGTCTCTGTTAAACCCGGTTATGGAAGAAATTTTCTCGTGCCTCAAGGCAAAGCGGTATTTGCTACTGCAGATAACCTTAAGCAACTTGAATTGCAAAAAGAAGAACTGAAACAGAAACAAGAGCAAGAGCTTTCTATTCTCAGAGATAAAGCTCAACAATTTGAAGGATTGAAATTAACCATTGAGGCGAATGTTACTGAAGAGGGAACTCTTTATGGTTCAATCGGAACAATTGATATTGCTAATTCTGCGACNGAAAAAGGCATCGAACTCGAAAGAAGCTTTATTAATATGCCTGAAGGCCCCATTAAAACGATCGGATCACATGAGGTGGAATTATTATTCCATCCAGAGATTCAGGTTATGATCACTGTAGAAGTCATAGGTGGTGAAGTGGCCATCAAAAATACTTTGGATTCTGAAGAGGAAGAAGATAATATCAATGAAGAAAACATTGATAGTGAAAATACCGAAGAATCCGAATAAATGGCAAAATCTGCAGCAGAGACCAACAGATCAAATAAATCTTTAGGACAAATATCATTACCACCTCACTCAACTGAGGCGGAAGTCGCTCTNATTGGAGGCCTTATNATGGATCCTAATGGTGAAGCGTATGATAAGATTGCCGACCTAGTTTCAGATCGAGATTTCTATCATCCNGAAAACAAAGCAGTCTTTTTAGCAATACAGCAATTAAGAGAAAATTCAAAAGTCACAGATGTACTGACTGTTTCTGATTACCTTGATTCAAATAACACGGACTTGCCACAATCAGCAATTGAGTATTTGTCTGAAATTATTGAAACAACAGCAGGAAGCTCGAATGTTGCTGAATACGCAAAAATCATCAGAGAAAAAGCTTTGCTCAGAGAGCTCATACAGATCAGTAATGATATATCACAGAATGCATATAAACCCGAAGGGCGATCACCCACTGAGTTAGTTGATATTGCCGAATCATATATCTTCGAGATTGCTGAGCGTGGATCAAAGAAAGGCGCTTTTTCAATGATGAGTGACCTTGTTAAGGAAACATATGATGAATTGGATAGAAGAGCACAAGGCGGTGGTGGACTCACTGGTGTTTCATCTGGCTTCAGAGAGCTCGATAATTTGACTGCAGGTTTACAAAAAGGCGATCTGATTATTATTGCCGGCAGGCCCTCAATGGGTAAAACTGCCTTTGCACTCAATATCGCAGAACATGCTGCACTGGCAGATGAGGAACCCGTAGCTGTATTCAGTATGGAAATGTCAGCCAGTTCACTAGCACAACGTATGATTTCATCACTTGGTCGTGTCAATTCACACTCTATGCGGACAGGTAAACTTGAAGAGAGAGACTGGAATAGAATTGATGGTGCAATTCAGCAAATCAAAAATGCACCCATATATATAGACGATACACCGTCTTTGACACCAATTGAATTAAGAGCTAGAGCAAGAAGAATCCAGAGAGAAAAAGGGCTATCACTTATTCTGATTGACTATCTTCAGCTCATGCAAGTCCATGGNAATAAAGAAAANAGAGCCACTGAAATCTCAGAGATCTCAAGAAATCTNAAAGCNCTTGCNAGAGAATTAAATGTCCCAATTATTGCNCTCTCTCAGCTAAATAGAAGTGTTGANCAACGAACTGACAAAGTACCTCAAATGTCAGATTTAAGAGAGTCAGGTGCGATTGAGCAAGATGCTGATCTCATAGCATTCATATACCGTGAAGAGGTTTATGATCCTGAAACAGACAAGAAAGGTATTGCTCAAATCAATGTTGCAAAGCAAAGAAATGGTGCCATAGGTAAATTCAATCTCACATGGGTAGGGCGTTATACCAAGTTTGAAAATTGGGTTCCAGAATACGAGCAATTCTAAGAGACAACCTTTAGCTCATAGTCATCATCTGAATTTTTTATCTTAACTTTCTCTACAGCATTTTCTTTGGTTGTTAAGACTTCAATGATATAACTACCCAGTCTGAAATCAGTCCCTGCCTCAGGAATATACCCAAGATTTTCTAGCACAGCACCATTGATTGTTTTTGCCTCATCAACTGGAATGTCCCAATTCATCATTTTATTGAGTACTCGGATATTAGAAGAAGCATTTACAACATAATAATCTTTTACTTTCTTAGGCTTCATCTCTTTATTTAGTTTTTGAGTTTCCTCAAGATAGTCACCAACGATTTCCTCAAAAATATCTTCTATTGTTATGAGTCCTTGTATATTTCCATATTCATCTACTGCAAATGCAGTTTTCTGTTTCTTTGACTTGAACTCAAGGAGCTGTTGACTCAATGAGGTTGTTTCTGGAATGAAGTAAGGTTTTTTCATATATTGTCTAACCAGTTCATTATTGAAAGAATCAAGGTCAACATCCTTTAAGAATTCATTGAGATTGAGTACACCTTTTATGTTATCCAGAACATCTTCGTAGACTGGCAGAGACGAGTGAAAGTTTTTCTGAATGATCTTTATATTTTTTGCATCTGTCTCATTTAAATCAATGCCAACCACTTCATTGTGAGGAAGCATAATATCTTCAACAGTCATGCTGCCTAAATCTAAAACACCCATCATGATGTTTTGTCTATCATAAGCGGTTTTTGTTAGACCATCGGTAATGATTGTTTTAAGTTCATCTACGGATATCTTTTCTTCTTGCTCACTTGGTCCTGATCCAAGAAGCTTTAGCACCATATTGGTAAAGAAATTTATAACAACCAAAAACGGTTGTGTAAATTTTACAAGAGGGTGATAGATTCGACTCGCTGGTAATGCAATTCTTTCAGGGAAAATCGCAGCAACAGTTTTAGGTATAGACTCGCAAAATAGCAATACAACAGCTGTCAGCAGAATTGTTCCAACAACAACTCCGGTTGGTCCACCTATTTCCATTGAGACAACACCGACAAGTGAAGCAGCAATAAAGTTCACCAAATTAGTTCCAAGAAGAATAAAAGCGATTAGCTTATCTGGCTTCTTGAGAAGTTTTTCGGCTAGTTTGGCACTCTTATTTCCTTTTTTTGCGAGGTGTCTGACTCGGTATTTGTTCACTCTCATGAGTGCAGTTTCCGTTCCAGAGAAGAATGCAGATAGTAAGATTAGTATTGCTAGAATNACAAAAAGGTATTCCAGCGGTATGTCATCGCTCAATTACAGCGACTCCTTTATAATTAACTTAATGCTATTTTCGTCCCTCAAGTATATTGTGTCAAGAAAACTATCTAGACCTGATATGCAAATTACCGTACAATTCCGCGCCATAACTTAAATATATTGATGAGTAACAAGAATGGTTAAAATTAGATTATCAAGAGGAGGTTCTAAGAAACGTCCTTTTTATCACATTGTAGCTACAGACAGCAGAAATCCGCGTGATGGTAAATACATTGAAAGATTGGGTTACTTTAACCCAAGAGCTCAAGATAACGAGGATGATATTTTTATTGATTCGGAAAGACTAGATTATTGGAAATCAGTTGGCGCTCAAATCAGTGACAGAGTCCTTAATCTGATAAAACTCATTGAGCTTTCAAGAGAAGAAAGAGAATCAAAAAGATTAAATAAGCTTCAAAAGAAACAGGCTAGAAGAGAAGAGCAGAAGGCCGCTAAACTAGCAGAGGAAGAAGCTCCAGCAGAGGAAGAAGCTCCAGCAGAGGAAGAAGCTCCAGCAGAGGAA
>PBEI01000009.1 GCA_002718375.1 Gammaproteobacteria bacterium | reverse complement strand
ATTAATCGAACAGTCAGTAATCCAGAGGAACTGCTTGAAAAGGTAAAAGATCATTATCTTAAACTTGACCCAAATGTTGAGAATCTTGATGGATATAGTCTAGATTTTGGTGCTTGGAGGTTTAATCTCAGGATGTCAAATACCGAGCCCTTGGTGCGTTTAAATGTAGAAACGAGAGGGGATATTGATCTAATGAAAAGCAAGACAGATGAGATTCTCAATCTGATTGAAGATCTTGGTTGAGACAATAATCATCTAAATCCCAATTTAATTGATATCAGGTTTCTGTATTGATATTATATCGATATTATTTTTGGTTATATTGAATATGGGGAACAATAATCCATTAAATTCAGATATCATTTTTAGGCGAACAACACTCATTGTTCGTGACATAGAAGAGTCCCTAAATCTTTATCAAAAAATTCTTGGAATGGAATCAATTTACGATCATGTGTATACACATGGAGAGAAAACGATTCGTCTCATTTTTCTCAAAACAGTTGATGAATATGTTGGTGTAATTGGGTTAGTGGATTATGCCTATAATGATCCAAATGCTGAGGTAAAACAAAAGCCTGTAAAAAGAGAAGGTTTTACGCCACAAAACACAGTGCTTGTTTTTAATACCAATGATCTTGACTCTCGATGGGAAGAGATTAATAAGATGAAATCCATTGAGATAATACAAGAGCCAACAATTACAGAGTACCCATCGTATGATGGTCAAGATGTCATACGAGTGAATGTTTCTAAGTTTTATGATCCAGATGGTTATCTTGTAGAGCTCAATCACATTGTTAGCGGAATGGATAAGGACTGATGAATAAAATTAAGAAATTATTCACTGATCATCCACACTCAATGGATGAGACTTACTTTGAGCACTTAATATGTGCAGCAATCTATGGGCTCAGAATGATTTTTGCAGGTTTTGCTGCCATTATTCATTCTACCTTTCCATTTCTCTTTGAGACAACAGCAAGCGATCTAGCAAAGGAAATCACTGGAGATGTAAAATCCAGAAGAGATGAATGTGCCACAACAGAGCAGGCTGAGATTTTCGATTAGATTTGAATTGGCATCCTTTGATGCCTCAAAATGCATTTTTTACATAAATGGTGTTGCAAATTTATTTGATTCCATAAAACAACTGACAAGCATCCATTTGAAGTTTATTCCGACTCTTGTAATATCAGGCTCAGTGAATGTGTAACCATTGATTTTATATCCCTCATCGGTTCTTTCTTCAGCGTAGAGAACCATCACATCTCTTGTGAAAACACCAATATGATTATTGATTTCCCAGTCAACTCTAACCAACCTAAAAACCAAATTTCTTTTCTCATGATCAGTCAGGATTTCAAATGTGCCACCCTGATCATGAATATAGAATGGTTCATATCGCTTATATGGAAGATCCCTTCCTCCGCTTACACCAGGAATGTCGACATAACATTGAAAAGGTCTGGATTCATTCAGTTTGTATGGTTCTTTTGTATTGATGCCTGAATCTTTACCCATTCGAACAAAAAGATGTTTTTTGCTCAAGGTATATACATTCGTCATTCCATCGCAGTCACCAGAACTTTCTCTGGCATAAAATTCTTCAGCTCCACGGATCATCATAACAGTGCAATCAGGACTTCCATCGATATCATTCATTGAATAAGATTCATCGCTTTTGTATATATCCAGTTGAACTGCTTTTTCATTATTATTGGCCTCAACATTGATGATTGCATGAGAGGTTTTTTTGTCATCTTCTGTGATTGGTTTTTCAAAGATGTTAGCCATTACAAAGGTGTCTTTTACACTGAATATATTGGTTTCTATTTCTTGAACCTCAATCTCTCTTCTTAAATGCCTTTCCTCATCAGGCACTTTTCCACGATTATTAAAATAAACTTGATTGTAATTGCTATAAATTCCAGGCAGAAACTCACTGATGATCATCTCATCTCTTTCATATTTTGTACTGTCTTCTCCCTGAGCAAAAGATATGGACGAAAAAACAGATACCAGAATAGCAGCTAAAAAATATTTCATGATTGTTTTATCTCCTCGAGTTCTTTCAAGTAATGTCTCCGCATGAAAGGAATCATTATCATGACAGGCGTACCGATTATTAGAGGCACCAATGCCATTGAGTATCGAACTCCATCAACACCAAAAACATTATCATTCAGGATACCAACCGCAGTTGGACCGATGAGTAAACCTGCCAAACTGATGCACATCAAATAAAATGCCACGGATAGTCCTTTTAAATTTGCTGGTACAACCCTTAGAAGAGTGACCAATGCAGATGAAGATGTAAAGGCTGTGCCCACTGTGTTAATGGTATAAAGGATTAAACACCAAGTAGGATTTGGCATTAAAGGAGCGAGAATACCTGTTGGGAGGAGAATTACTGCACCGAGAATTAGGACCCTCAATCCTGCATCCTCATAGCCTCTTTTAGCCCAAAAATCACATAACCAGCCAGCACCATTGTTTGAAATTGGACCAAAGGCAAGCAAAAGCAGGCCATTGATGTATGCATAGGTCGCAGCATCCATGCCCCATGTTCTTTCAAACATCGCAGGCACCCATGCTTGAGAATATGCAATTGTGGTCATTACAGATGCTGGAAGGATAAAGCTTGCATAAACCCATTTCTTTCTAGCAAAGAATTTGAGCGCATCTCCTATGCCTTCTCTAAGATTCCCACTTGGGTTGTGATCGATTGGCCTTTCGGGTTCTTTTCTAAGATAAACCAAAAGGGCCAATAAAATACCAGGCAATCCAACAATGATAAATGCCAACTGCCAAGGCGCCATATCACCCAATACTGGAATATTTATAAGCCCTGCAGAGTTAGTCCAAGTTAAAACCGCAGCTCCTGCTAAATAAGCACATGCAGGTCCAATGGACATGCCCGTGGTATAAAGACCAATTGGTCTTCCTCTTTTTTCAGCTGGGAAGCTATCATTTATGATGGAGAGTGCACAAGGACTAAGTGTTGCTTCTCCAACACCAACCATCATCCTTGCAATAAAAAGATGCCAGAATTTTTGAGCAAATCCTGATGCTGCGGTGGCAAGAGACCAGACAAATATTCCAATAGAAACTATGGTTATTCTCTTAAAACGATCTGCCATATAACCCAGCGGAAGCCCCATTGTTGCATAGAAGATTGCAAAAGCTGGACCAAGCAGAAGTCCAATCTGGGTATCGGTTAGATTCAAATCAGCTTTTATCGGCTCGATCAATAAGCCAAGTATGTAACGATCGACGAAAGAAAAAATATAAGCCACCATCATGAGACTTACCATGACCCATGCNGATGATGAATTCAGNTGCTTCTNATTATCATTTNCAGTATTTTCCANNTAAGCNTTCTCTATTTTNTAAATNACAACNAGGTTTCCNTCATCNTCAAGAATNCCTACCTCTTTNCCTTCTCGNCCATCATGNGTAATCAAGTGATCNTCTCTATAGCAATGAAAATNATTTTCTTNACACTTTNTTACNGTCTCATCAACATTATCAACTTCAATACATATTGCTGATCTTCTGGGAAGNGGGTTTNTTTCAAGATTNCCNTCCCCAAGAATTGTTAAAGCCATAACTCTNGGTTGGTTTTCATAGCTCAGNANNGCNAATTCAATTGGAATGGATTGATCGATNTCNAAAACATCATATGAATATGAGTCNTCTTCTGAGACNTTCATGAAGTCAAGATTCATTCCCAATATATCNCTGTATAANAGNAGNGCACGNTCCTTATTNCTTACTAAATAATTTGCTCGTTGAAATCTCATNATNCTCNCCTATCCTAATCGTTGATTTACTTCGAAAAAGTGTCCATCCGGATCAAAGAGNGACATACCAAGNAAATCTATNATATCACCNGTNGCNCCNCTGATAGACCATTCGTGTGGCTCACTGTGAATNACACTNTCTAGTTTTACTGCTCTTTCATAAAGTGCCATGCAATCATCACTATCAACTACAAATGTTGGCATTCCATAATCAACAGCACTTGGAATTTTTTCTGGTGCCGGCCAAACTGGATCAACCCACTGTAATAACCCAATCATTCCAATCACAGGATCATTACATTTCAGTATGACCAAATGAGTTTTATCACCTTTTTTTCCTGCAGCCATACCAGTTCCACTTAATACAACCTCGTCATCATAATATGCATTCATTTCTAGAACTTGCTCATACCAAGCTCTTGACTTTTCGATATCTCGAACAATCAGAGTGGTTCTTTTTACTATCGTATTACCCATTAAATACTCTCCTAAGATAGTGTGTCTGATTCAATTAGAAGAACATAGCAGTCTGCAATTCCCTCTCTCAATTTTTTGACCTCTTGGTATTCATCTGAGTTCCAGAAATCCTGAGCAGCTTCTTTTGATGGCCATTCAGAAATGACAACAGAATTTTGTTGATCATCAATGCCCTCGAGTGGAATAGCACCAGGTGCTCTTACTAAATATTTACCACCAAACTTTTCAACCAATTTAGCTGCTTCTGCACCATAACCATTAACAAATTTTTCTCTGTCATGAATGACAGCTCTTACCATCATGTAAGCTTTCATATTTCCTCCTAGTTTAATTTTGAAATATTTTTCTCAGAATTTTCTTTTAGAGCTCTGAGAAACTCTCTACTTGAGACCACATCTTTCATTGTGATATCAATTCCTTCAATAAAAACATCTGTCAACTTTTTCTGATATTTAAGAATATCATCAACCTTATCTCTGCCTTTCTTTGTGAGAATCACCAAAGGGGATGTTTTATGATTTGGATTCTTTCTCAAGTTAATCAATCCTCTTCTCTTCATTTGATTGACAGTTGATTGAACGCTTTGTCTTTTAATACCTAAATATTTTGCGACTTCAGAAACCGTCATTGGACGTATTCTTATAACAGCAATTATTCTCCAAATTGGAACAGTAATGAGGTTATCATTTGAACAAATTTTTTCAGCTACCTCTAAGAAAGCACCATTGATTCTAATGATATTCCCAAAAAGAAGCTGAAAGTCTGCCAAAAACTCGATACTTTCAGATAGTTTTTTATTTTTAGTGTCCTGATTCATTTTCCTTCACTGTTCCTCCCAACATCTTCTTGAAGTATGTCCAGCTTGTTTCATTCTTCCTTTGATCATCTGTCGGAGGAGGGCGATCATATTTTGGATAGGTGCTAATGATTATCTCTTTCATTGATCCTGGAAGGTCATCATAGCTATCCAATTTTTTACCAAATGTGTGGAAGTAAATTATTCCATCTCTGCCATTCATTTTCATCCATGGAAGCCAATAAGAAATTCTTTCCCAACCAATGCTTGCTTTTGCTGTATCTTTAGAGTCATCTGTAAGATCCTTAATGCTTCCCGTTGTATTAAACATTTCTGTTGCATGATAAGTTCCACCCACGTATTGCTGAAAGTCCCCCCCGAGTGGATTTTTATAGAAAAGCGGTACTGTTGTTGTATCCCACCAATCATCTTCGTGGGTATTAAAGCTTCTCATTTTAAATGGATTGCCATTACTATCTTTTTCAAACTGGCTACCCCAATTCACAGGGTCATTCGCAACATGAAGGACTTCAACCGTTTCCCCTGTCCAAGGATTTGTCCACTGATTCATTATTTCACCAGTTTGAGGATCTTGGTAAAACAATAACTCTCGACTGACCATCCTAAAGCCATTACCACGTTCAGGATCTTTTATGCTTGTGCATGCTCTGATATTCATGCCCTCAACACGGAATAATAGTCGATCAGCCTCTCCTTGAACTCTGCTATACATTCTTCCATACCACCAATAGACAATTGGTTTGTCATCAATGGTCGAGCATGTGATTTTTCGTTGAGCCTTGAGTTGCCCTGCACCCGGTGTCAACTCAAATGCTGATGCAATGTCAAAGAAAAAGATTGATAAGACTGCAAGACTTGTTAATAAACTGATTTTGAATTTCATCTTTTCTCCTGCTTTTATTTATTTAAATATCGACTGATATCATCGAAGTAATCTTTCATGGCTTCTCCTGTTTCAGGCAGCTCATTGGGGTTCATGTCCAGATGATTCATTGGAATCTCCTGCTGGTAGTCTGAAAAGACTTCTTGCACCATATCTAGAGCATAGTGGGGTATTGTTCTATTTTTCCTGAATTCAGCGATTGGTATTTTGGCAGTGATGATGCCTTCCTCATGTGTGCTTGGATGTTTGGCTAATAAATCTCCATTGGGAGCCGTGATTATTGATTTTCCACCGCTCTCACTATAAGGACCACCAAGAGGCAAGGTAATATTTGCCATTGCACTATAAAAATTATTACTCCAAGACATTGCTCTTACATCAGACTCATCAAAGAGTGTTGCCGTTCTGAGCATAATCTCGACACCTTTCATGGCAAAGGCTGCAAAAATAAATGGATCGCCTTGTACTGTGCTTACAGCAATATTTCCAAATTCGGTTTTCAGCACTGGAAATTCTTCATCTATTCCATATTTTTCTCGATACTTATCTCTCACAGCTTCTATGGTTGTCGTTGGGATTTCTCGGTCAGGATAAATTCTCTTAATATTTCTTGATTTCCAGTATGCTTTTTTGAGAGAGCCATCTCTACCAAGAACTGCATTGATGCTAAGAATATGTTGCGGCCAGTCCGGATCAGTAGCATAACTACCAAAAATGAGATATGCATCACATCTTTTTGAGAGTTTTCCAAGTTCCAATGTCTCTGGTCCTGTAACCTGAATGGTGTATTTTAGTTTTTCTGCTCGGCTGCCAGATGAATATCCTGTCAGAGGAAATTCATGGAAGAGAAGAAAATCTGGTTTAGGATTTTGTGCACAGGCTTCTTCTCCCATTTCAATCATGTGATCTAGATTCTCTCTAAGCCCCACTTTTGGATCATCAAAGTCTTGAAGGGAATTGATACCTGTTTGAATCACAGCAAGTGTCACATTGTCTTTTTCAAGTGGAACAGTTTCATATGATCCATCAGAATTGACGAGCTTTGCATCAATTGAAATTGATGAGATGAAAAGTGATAGAGCGAACAACCCAATGTATTTTTCTGAGCAAAGCATTGAATAATAGTGAAGAAAATCTTTTACGCTGTCAAATTGACAGCGTCCTGTCGATTAAATTGACAGCGTCCTGTCAAATTATTAAAATACACACACTTCTAATTTATGAGGGTAAACATGTTTAAAATCAAATCAAAACTATTCCATACAGGATTGGCTTTTGCCGTTATTCTGTCATTTGGTTTAGTTAACAATACAACTGCACAAGACGGAGCATTTGCTATTGAAGAAATCACTGTAACAGCAAGAAAGAAGGAAGAATCAATCTTTGAAACTCCTCTTGCCATTACAGCAGTTGATGCAGCAGAGATTAAAGCTGCAGGCTTTAAGAACATACTAGATGTTCAAAAGACTGCTCCAGGTCTCTTCATCGAATCAATGAATAATGAGAATGGTCGTGTTGTGGTAATGCCAAGATTCAGAGGCGTTACATTTGATGCAACTTCACCGCTTCAACGAACGTCATCAGTTTTTGTAGATGGCTTGATCGTTACATCAGGACTTCACAGTCTTCCGATCACTCAAGTTGAGCGAGTTGAAATCATCAAAGGCCCACAATCAGCACTGTTTGGACGTAATACATATTCTGGTGCCATTAATATCGTCACAGCTAAGCCTGGAGATGAGTTTAAAGGTTCAATCGAATATGATTATGCTAACAAGAGTGGCGCATCAGCTACTGGGTTCTTCGAAGGCCCTATTGGTGATATGGTCGGTGCGAGATTAAACTGGTCTTATACAGATAAAGACGGCCACTATATGAATAACAATGCTTTGCTTGAAGCGCCACAAAGATTGGGTGATGAGCAGAGTCTTGCATTAGGTGCCTTAATCGACATCAATCCTTCTGATGACTTGAATATCACTCTTAGAGCTTCAAGATACGAAGATTTAGATGGTCCGGGTGCTTATGCCGTTGCTGGTGGATTGGATGAACACAACTTTTGTGCTCAACCTACCAGTAATGTAACAGGGTGGACTTGCTTCACTGAAAATGGTTTGGAGTCAATTTATCAAGGTAACCTTCAAATCCCTACCTCTCTTGGAGCTTCAACAAGTCTTTATAATTGGAATCGTGCGATGTCACATTTGCAACCTGGTGGAAGCAGAGAAGGTTATTATCCAATTGGTGACCACACTTTTACTGACCTTAAGTTCAATGGATATGGACTTATAAGGGATGGTGAAAGAATGTCAGTAACAATCTCATATGATATATCAGACAGCATGAATCTAAATGTTGCCTATGGATCAAATGATGATGATTATCTTCTTTTCCATGACTTTGATGCAGATGCTGGATTTGGATTCCACACTGCTGCAGCAAGGGTCACTGAAGACGAAACTTTTGAAGTAAGATTATCTGGAACCAATGATCAATTTGATTGGTCTATTGGTGCGACTCAGGTAGACCTTATGACAAAGACACATGGTGGATTCTTTGATGGACGTTCACCATTCTTTTCATACTGGTTTGCTGATATCGGTAATCCAGATGGCGCAACATCTATTTTAACTGCGGATACCTTTGGGGTATTTGCTTCAATTGATTATAGATTGAGCGACAGCATGACTTTAGTTGCTGAAATCAGACGTCAAGAAGATGAAGTTGCCGATAACAGAATTAATGCTTCTGCAGGAAAGAATATTTCTCCTGCAACATTTAAATCAACTTTGCCAAGACTCGTTTTAAAGAACGATCTATCTGACAACTCAATGATTTATGTTAGCTATAGTGAAGGTACGCTTCCTGGTGGCTTTAACCCAGAGGTAGCAGCGAAGCTAAATACGCCAGAACAAATATCAACATTTAATACAGATGTTCCAGGGATTGGTGAAACATATGGTGAGGAAGAACTTACTAGTATGGAATTCGGTTGGAAGAAAACATCTGACGACGGACGTTTTGCTATGACTCTTGCTATGTTTAGCATGGAAAGAAAAGATCAGGTTTATTCTGGTTTTGGAATTATTCCAGCTGACCTGAATTGTGACCCTACAGGTAATGTACCAACGTGTACAGTTGCTTTCAGCGGAAATGGAACTTCCTCTGACATTGAAGGGTTAGAGTTTGATTTCACGTGGGCAGCGTCTGAGAACACAACTGTTCAAGGCGGTGTAGGTTATACCAGAGCGAAGATCGCTAGCTTCCCAGCTGGCGCTGACTGTGGTGACTTTGATGATGTATTTGGTAACTCAAATTGCGTTGGACAAGTCGCAGCTCGTTATCCAGAGTGGCAAGGCTCATTGGTAGTAACCAACGAACGAGAAATGTCTTTCGGTAATCTATACATGAGAGGCGAGCTTTACTACACAGGTAATTACTATGATGAAGTAACAAATATGTCTGTTATACCTAACGCAACAGAAATTAATTTGCGTGCAGGTGTAAGAATGGACAATATCAGTATTGAAGCATACGTTGCGAATTTAACTGATGAAGATGCTCCATTGGGTGGTAATAATATCGCTGACACCAGCGACTTTGTAAGAACAAATACTTTTTCTTATAACTTTGCTGTAGAAAGTACTCATATTCATCTTAGAGATCAGAGAGAATATGGACTTCGTGTAACGTATAATTTCTAATTGTTGCTTATTAAGTAAATATTAGATAAAACATAAGCCCTGTGGCAGATACCATTAGGAATCACCACAGGGCTTTTTTTATTAGAGATTGATGATGAGAAAAAATTTTTATATTGAAACAAAACTGGGCCAGGTTCACGGAAGAAAATATGGTGAATCAAATAAGACGATCATCTGCCTTCATCCAATGCCATATAGTGGTGGTTACTATGACACTTTTTGTAATGACCTTGTTTCTAAAACTAACATTGCTGCCATTTCTCTTGATATGTTGGGATACGGTCAATCATCAAAAATAGAAGAACCGATTTCAATTGAAGACTATGCATTTAATGTAATTGAAGTACTCAAATCATTAAAGGACACAGGAGGGNTATCAGGCGAAGTCACTCTATTGGGCTTTCATACAGGTTCAGCAATTGCCAATGAGATTGCAATACATGAGCCAGAACTAATTGGTAAGGTGATTTTTGTTACCTACCCGTTTTTTGATGCCACAAAAAGAGAACAACTTCTAGAAAGCCAAACCAAGGGATCAATTGAAGAGAGCATTGATTGCTTAAAAGGGATGTGGGAATTCACCATCACAAATAGAAGCGAGGGTATTTCTATTGAAAGGGCATACGAGAATTTTATTGACCAAGTCAAAAACATGCCGGTCAGTTGGTATGGATTTTATTCAATGTTCAATTATCCTTCAGAGGACAGGCTTCCTTTGCTCCAGCATGTTCCATTGATCATCAATGACACGAGTTCATTGACTGAACCAACAAAGATTGCAATGTCCCTCGTTCATAATTCTGAATATATCGAATTGGAAGATGTAAAAGGTGGGATTTTTGAGTTAAATACCGATCAAATCATAAGGCATGTGAGTCGTTACATAGGCGTCTAATATTGGTTAATCGTGCATTCTTAATATCTGGTCGTGTCCAAGGTGTATTCTTTAGGGACAGCACCAAAAAAGAAGCTTTAAAATTGGGCCTTCAAGGCTCCGCAGTGAATCAATCTGATGGCAACGTCAAGGTATGTTTGCGTGGGGAGAGTGAGGATATTGATCTTCTAGAGAGATGGCTGCAAATGGGTCCAGATCTTGCTAATGTTGAATCTGTCATTGAAGTTGATATTGATCAGCAACTAGAGTTAAATGGCTTCAAGGTGGGCTAAGTAGTATGGACTTTCGATTAAATCTCATGATGATGTTGCCGGAATCATTTCGTATGCGAATGATTGGGGATAGAACCATTGAAAAAGATGGCAGAACAATGTCACCAGCCATGCAGATGATTCTTTATATTTTAGAAAAAAGAAGGATCACCACAGATATAGAAAATATCGGAGCAAAAAAGATCCGTGATTTTTATGACACCACCGCAGGATTGTTGCAAAAAAGACCCCCGAGAATGAAGACGATTGATCACCAAATTGATCTCGGTGATGATCAAATTAGGATCAGAGAATATATTCCAAAAAACTTTAAAAAAAATGACCATTCTATGCTCTATTTCCATGGCGGTGGTTTTTCGATTGGCAGCATAAGAACCCATGATCCGGTCTGTAAATTTTTATCCGAAATGTTGGGCTGGAAAATTTTTTCAGTCGAGTATCGTCTTGCACCTGAGCATCGGTTTCCAGTGCCACTGGAGGATTGCGACAAATCCATGGATTGGTTGATTGAGAATGCCAATCAATTTGAAATAGATATCAATAAGATTGCAGTGGCTGGAGACAGTGCAGGTGGTAATCTTGCAGCTTGTTTATGCATAAAGAGAATAGAAGAAGGAAAAATACAGCCAGAGAGGCAGATCCTATTTTATCCAGCTGTCGACACAGGTGGAGACTATGAATCAATAAAAACATTTACCAATGGTTACTTTCTCTTAACAAAAGAGCTATTGGAGTGGTTTGGAAATAATTATCTTGATGAAAGCGATCACACGAATATTTATGCTGCGCCAATGAATTACGATAAATTAGACATGGTTCCACCCGCATTGATTATCACTGCTGGATTCGATCCACTTCGTGATGAAGGGAAGGCCTATGCTGAAACGCTCCAGAAAAATGGTGTTAAAGTTGATTACAAAGAGTATCCCAGCCTCATTCATGGCTTTTTAAATTTTACCATTGCCCCAGAATGCATGCGAGCAATGGAAGAAATATCAGAGAAAATTAAATCCATCAATTAGAATTAGGTCATGGTTAAAACTCGATTTGCTCCAAGCCCAAGCGGATACCTTCATATTGGAGGTGTCAGGACTGCTCTATATGCATGGCTCTATGCCAGAAATCAAGGCGGAAAGTTTTTGCTTAGGATTGAGGATACAGATATAGAAAGATCTTCTGAAGAGTCGAAATTATCAATTTTTGAGGGAATGAAATGGCTAGGCTTAGATCATGATGAAGAAATCATTCATCAGTCTGAAAGATTTGAGATTTATAAAAAGAGAGCCGATGAATTGATATCTGCAGGGAAGGCATATGAGTCAGAAGGTGCCATCCGTTTTAAATCCGATCGCTCTTCAAATGTCATAATTTCAGATCAAGTGTTTGGCGATGTTGAAGTCAATAGTGATGAAATGGACGATTTCATCATCATGCGTTCAAATGGGGCTCCCACATATCATTTTGCTGTTGTGATTGATGATTTTGAATCAGGCATTACTCATGTCATGAGAGGTGATGATCATCTTAAGAACACCGCAAGGCATATTCAGCTTATGAAGGCTTTTGATTANCCAATTCCTGATTTTGTTCATCTACCAATGATTTTAGGACCAGACGGTTCAAGACTCTCAAAAAGGCATGGNGCNATGAATGTTCTTCATTANAAAGAAGAGGGTTTCTCANCAGAGGCTTTGCTTAACTATTTGGTGAGACTAGGCTGGTCTAAGGGTGATCAGGAGATATTCAGCATTCAGGAAATGATTGATGGATTTGATCTTGTTGGCATCAATAAAGCCAGTGCAAAATTTGATATTGAAAAACTCCGTTGGGTTAATCAGCAGCATCTACTAAATACTGACGATAGTGAATTGAAGATGATGCTAGAAGCTCGATCTGATGCTGCTAAAGGACTTAATGATGAGGTCACGATAAACTTTATCAATGCTTATAAGAATAGGGCAAATACCATCAATGATTTGGTGTCTAGTTGTGACAATCTTTTTTCAGATGAAATCAAATATGATCAAGCTTCAGCAGATAAGTTTCTAAAAAAAGAGATCCTCTCTCCTTTGAAAGATGTTGTTGATGCTTTAAAAGGATCTAGCTGGAACCAAGAATCTATTTCAGAGGCACTGAAGTCAGTCTGTGAAAAACATGAAATTGGTTTTGGAAAGATTGGTCAACCGATTAGAATCGCAGTAACAGGAGGCACTCAATCACCATCCATAGATCAAACTTTAATTTTGTTGGATCAAGCAATAGTAGTTGATAGGATTGAGGCAGCAATAGAATATATCGAAGAAAATTCGAACTAGGAGATCACATGAAAAAGATTCTTATTATTTCAATGTTACTGATATCAAGCCCATTATTTTCTGGACACCATGCCAAAGGAGAAATGAGTAATGCAGAAGTTGTAAAAAAAGCTTATGCAACCTTTGGATCTGGCGATATTGAGGGCTGGAAAAAACTTCACGCATCTGATTTGAAATTCACAATCTTTGGTGATCTTCCTCAATCTGGTGTTCATTATGGTGCAGATGCAGTGATCAAAAATGTATTTGATGTGATTGCCATTCATTGGCCTGCGTTTAACTTAAAAAATATGAATATAGACAGTGTTGGAGACACTGTTTATGTATTAAATCACATGACTGCCGATGGTTTGGACACATATGCACTGCATATGTTTACCTTAGAAGATGGAAAGATAAAATCCTTTACAGCATTTGATGATACTGATTCGATGCGATCATCAATGATTGAATAATTTAATGGGGCTATAGCTCAGCTGGGAGAGCGTCTCGCTGGCAGCGAGAAGGTCGTCGGTTCGATCCCGTCTAGCTCCACCAATATTCTAATAATGACAAATTAAAGTGCATGGTTTAAGCTTAATTCATATTAGATTTTATTAAAAAACACACTCGCAATATTGGATGGAATACTTCAATTGGCTTAGTTTTTTTAGCAATAGTATTGATCCGCTCAGTTGTTGAATGGTATTTAGTAAACATTAATATAGCTGGTATTCCCCATCAATCAGGATGGCATTTTTTTGGAATCCTTTATCAAACGCCAGTAGTAATCGTTCTTTCACTGATCGTAAGCTTTATCGTCGGCTTTTTATTTAAGACAAATAGGCGAATTGTATTTTTATGGAGCTCATTTATTATTATTGTCGTTTGGGAAAGCATCATGTGGATTCCGAGAACCGAAATTCATGATTACTACATAGAAAGAGAGAGGGATGGCTACTGGGAGTTTTATCATGAAAACGGTGGATTAAAATCGAAAGGAAACTATAAAGATGGTTTAAAAGTGGGTGTTTGGGAGCATTTTTATGAAAATGGGAATACCAAAGATCTTTGGGATTATGGTGATGATCGCATATATTGGACACATAAGGCTTTCCGTGAAACTGGAGAACTACTTTGGGAGAAAAACTTCTTTTATGGCGATCTACATGGTCCTTGGCTTTCTTACTTTCAAGACGGCAATATAAGAATAAAATCAGACTGGGAACATGGGAAAGAGCTTAATCAAATCAGGTTTAGGTATTTTGAGGACGGTCGATTGATGGGGAGGGCAGAATTTAAGGGCGATAACTTCAATGGTATTCGTGAAGAATTTCATGAAAACGGGCAATTAAAGCTGATAGGAACTTTTAAAGACGGAAAACCTATTGGTATTTGGAAAGAGTTTGATGAAGAAGGTAATCTAACGAGGTCCGAAGAGTTCTAATTACTTTTTTAGATAATTTCTACTAATTTTTTTCTTAATAACATCCTTCATGTATTACTATATAAGATTATGAAATCGAAATTTGACAAAGAACTGGGTATGGATAAATCCATTACGAGAAGAGATTTTGTTATTGGTTCCTCATTATTTTTGGGTACTGCAGCAGTTGGTTCTGGAATTAAAGCACATGGTCAGCCCCATTCACCTGGAGATTATTCTTTCAATGTAGGTTCTGATTGGTATGGGCCTGGTGGAATAGGAGATTATTCGCAGTCTCATGGTAATACACCTGGTTTAATCAAAACAGCACATGAGATAAGGTCTGGAAGATTCAATGCAGAAACAGAAAAAGCCATTGACTCAGGAGAAGAATATGACCTTGTTGTAGTTGGTGGTGGCTTTTCAGGTTTATCTGCGGCTTATCATTTTAATCGTTTAAATCCTAATGGTCGTGTTCTGATTCTCGATAATCATCCTATTTTTGGTGGTGAGGCAAAGCGTAATGATTTTAATGTGAATGGATATCATATTTCGGGACCACAAGGCTCTAATGATTTTGGAATACCGACAACTTCAGGTGGACCAGATGATTATTTTTCTGCATTAAATATGCCNAGAGAGTTNAGTTATNTTNAACCAGGNGGTTCTGCAGCTGGCATGAGAATCCCAATTGATNATTATGACTGGTTTTGGCGGGAANNAGAATTTGATGTGGGNCATTTTTTTCANAATGAANCAAAACCTTGGGTTAAAGATGTTTGGGANNCTGGCNTAGGNTCGACTCCATGGAGCAAAGAGGTCNGANANGCNTTCACATANGTTCGATCNNTNGATACAAGGAAGACAGATACNTTGGAGAGAGAAAAGTGGTTGGATACTATTACTTTGAAATCCTACTATGAGGATGAATTGGGTTTNCCACCTGAGGTGACATCATATTATGACCCAATNATGGCAAGNGTCATTGGTCTNGGTTGTGATGCNGTCAGTGCATACTGGGGNAAATACTTTGAGATGCCNGGTTTCTATAAACCATCNGANTATGATGAAGCACCACTTCAGNGNTTCCCTGGNGGAAACGCNGGNATNGCTAGACACTTTGTAAAAAAACTCAANCCNGAAGCGATTNAGGGTAATTCATTTNANGAAATATTATTTGGNAAGATATTTTTNNAAAAGCTTGATGANGAAAATAANCCCGTNCGAATTAGACTTGATTCAACAGTCGTAAGCGTTAAGCATGAGGGACAAGGNAANAAAAATGANCGAGTNANAATTGTNTATGCCAAAGATGANCAATTGCATGAATTGAATGCAAAAGCAGTTGTTATGGCATCTGGTGGTTGGGTCAATCGATATATAATNAAGGATATGCCTGANGANTATCATNNGGCATATNNNTATTTTGGTCATTCACCCGTTTTAGTCGCAAATGTAGCANTAACAAACTGGCGNTTTTTNNAACGNCTTGGTGTTTCNGCTGCTATTTGGNCAAAAGGTTTTGGNTTCAGTTGTAATATTCGNCGACCCATGATTGTTGGAAATAAGGCGGAGCCTTTGCATCCTGATAAGCCTATTGTAATGACATTCTATGCGCCAATCTTTAAGCCAGGACTTAGTAGAAGACAACAAGGCGCTATGGGAAGAGGGGAGATTCTAAGCACTTCATTTTCTGACTATGAGAGACAAATTCGTGAACAAATGTCCACCATGTTCTCAAATTCTGGATTTGATCCAGTGAATGATATTGCTGGCATTATTTTGAATCGATGGGGCCATGCTTATGTCAATCCAGGCTTAGGCTTTAGATTTGGTGTTAATGGAGAGATTCCTCCTCCAGATGTGATCCGCAAACCACATGGTCGGATAGCAATAGGACATTCTGAGTTGAGAGGACATCAATATTGGTCTGGAGCTGCAGGCGAGGGAAGACGAGCGGTAGAATCATTGCTAGACCTTTATTTTTGAACTATTTAAATAAGCAAAGATTATGGAACTATTAAGTTATTGGAGAAAAACTTTTACACTTTAAAAGGACAGGACGCTGTCAATTTGACAAATAAACAAAATATTTGCATTATTTGATTAGCATATAGTTAATAAAGGGGACCTAATACATATGTCAAAGAAACATCAAAAGGCTTTGAGAAGATCAAAAGCCATAAGAAAAAAGCACAATATTCAAAGAATGAAGAACAGGGTTAAGGTGGCAGCGACTGTTGCTACAACAGCTGCAGTTCTTGCTGTTCCAGAGATCAAAGCTCAGAGTATCGATGAAATTATTGTAACTGCAAGAAAAAAACCTGAGATCGTTCTTGATATCCCGATGAATATTTCCAGCATCTCTGAGCAAGAGATGAAAAGCAGGAATATCATCGATAAAGAATCTTTGTACAGAACAATAGCAGGTGCAGCATCACCACGTGGGCAACTGATATTGAGAGGACTTTCAGGATCTAATAGCTCAACGCCAGGTACGACAAACGTCTGGACAGATGGTGTTCCATTTAATTTCAGTAATGTATATGACGTCGAGCGAGTTGAGGTTCTAAGAGGCCCTCAAGGTACTCTTTATGGCTCAAATGCCATTGGCGGAACAGTCCATGTCATTACAAATAAGCCAAATCTAAATGAAATGGAGATCTCAACGTCTGTGATGTTCCAAAACGAAAAGCATCGACCAGGGACTGAGGTCAGAGCATTTGGAGTAGTGAACCTTCCAATCGTGGAAGGATCATTGGGGTTGCGTGTAACCGCCCACAGCGGAAGCAAAACAGGAAAGATTTTGAATCTTAATGATGGACACAGAGGTGAGACAGAGGATGAATTTATAAGAGCTCAGTTGATGTGGGAACCCAATGATAAAACAAGAATCAATCTCAGCTATGTAAGAGATGAATGGTTCTCTGATGCGTATGATAATGTCGATTTATCAACTCCACCTTACTATTATGAGGCACTCCTAACACCAAATGCAGATGCAACTTATGGATATGATGTAGAACTTGCTTTCCCATCCTGTCCTTCAGGCGCATCTAGACCAGAGTGTAAGCTTTCTCATATTGGCGGACTAATTCAAGACGGCTACAATCCAGATTTTTCGACTTGGTATCTTCTAAACCACTTTGATGAAAATTCCACAAGTTTGGTTGCATTGACAATTGACAGAGATGATATATTCGATGGCGTAGATTTGTCTTATGCCGGGTCATACAGAGACGGAAATACTGCTGGCAGACAGAATCATTGGTCTAGATATGACGCACAAGACATGTTCAGAACGTGGATAGACGACACCAATGGCTGGACTAGATTCACTCATGAGCTTCGTTTGCAATCTAGTGGCGAAGGACCACTTGAGTGGACAGTTGGAGCGTTTCATGATGATTCAAGAGGAGATGAGAATCCAAATGTTCAATGGCAGTATCATGCCAGTGATAATCGAAGCAGAGCAATAGCAGATTATCTCTGGGGTTACTGGTGGGGATATGAGGATCCAACTCAACTCGGTATAGATATGTATGGCAATGGAAACGTTCATTACAATGGAAATCAAACCAGATGGGATGACACTGAGACCGCTTACTTTGGAGAGGTCAGTTATACAATGGATCTTGAAGATGGCAAAACACTCG
>PBEI01000008.1 GCA_002718375.1 Gammaproteobacteria bacterium | reverse complement strand
TTATTTAAATGGGGAATTTTTGCAAGAGCACCATCAGATAACTGGTCATCAGAGTATTCGACTCTTCTAGGTGACGCCGCACATCCTCTTGAGCCGTTCATGGGACAAGGAGCCAGTATGGCTATCGAGGATGGGGTAGTTATATCAAGAATAATAGCGGATTCTGGTAGTCAAAATGAGATAGTTGATCGTTATCAAGAAGCGAGAATAGAAAGAGCTCACTTTGTGACTGAAAATTCAAAAAAAGCTGGCATGCGATTCACCGGCAAAACTCCAGATGATTATTCCAAAGAAGATCATAAAAACGAAGAAGAACTTGGTTTGTTTTACTATGATCCGAGCACTGTTGAAATCTGATCAAAATCCAATAAATAGGCTGATAAAGTTACACTTCGTTACAAAGTTATTGTCTTGCTGAGAGTCTAAATTCATATAATCTTTCTATAGGTAAAGAATATGTATATTAATTTTTGGTATCCAATCTGTTTAAGTGATGAGATAAATGATGGTCCTAAGAAGGCTACAGTTCTCGGACTTGATTTTGTTGCATTTAGAGACCAGAAAAAAACTGCACATTGCTTAAGTAATGTTTGCGTACATAGAGGAGGATCGCTAGCCAATGGAATATGTCATGAAGATGGGACCATTGCATGCCCATATCATGGTTGGCGTTTTGATGGTTCTGGAACGTGCACTAAAATACCATCATTGGGGCCCAAGTCCAAAATTCCGAAAAGAGCAAAAGTAGACAGCTATCCTGTAGAAGAGAAATATGGGATTGTATTTGCATTCTTGGGAGACATGCCTGAAAAAGATAGGCCTGAGCTTTATGAAATTGAAGAATACGGGGCAGAAGGATGGCGTGAAAACAAAGTTAAAATTATAGATATTGAGTATAACTATGAAAGATCTATGGAGAATGGTCTTGATCCTGCTCATAACGAGTTTGTCCATCCAACACATGGGTTTTCAGGAGCAAGAAATGACTACAAAGTGAATCCAACGAAAATCACAGATGTTGATTTTGGAGCTGATTTTGCTCAAGTTTTTGATGCTCCTGCACTTGACAAAGAAACTTATGGAGACACAGCTAGAAAAAAATCTGGAATGTTGACTGTATTTGGTGGTTACAGAGGCCCTAATACACTCATTACTCAAATACATACTAAGAAAGAAAGCAACTGGTTCCATCAATACTTCTTCGAACAACCAATAAGTGAATTCAAAACGAAAATATTTTTTGTAAATATGCGTAATTGGCTTCTTGAGGAGAGCATGGATGAAATGATTATGGAAAGAAATATGGCGGTGGCAAATGAAGACATTGAATTGCTTAATAACCTAAGACCATTTAAGACGCCAATGACGATGACAAAAGAAGTTTTTGTTCCTGCAGACCTTATAATTGGTAAATATAGAAACACTTTGAAAGAATTCGAAGAAAGTGGATTTAAAATCGATATGAAAAAACTTAGAGAAACAGAAAGCGACACAGCTTATGCCATACCAAGTCCAGATAGAAGAAAATCTAAAAATTGGGTACTTGACCCAGTTCCATTAGTAAATAATAAGAAAATTTCTACTGCAAAATTAAAAATTGCAAATAAATAGCTGGTCACATAGCAGAAAGACCACCATCAATTATAAGCTCTGATCCGGTAATCATCTTTGATTCATCACTCGCAAGAAATAGGATTGAGTTTGCTACATCCTCAACGGTCACTAATTTTCTGACGGGAATTTGTCTCTCTATTTTGGAGACAAGCTCCTCATTTGGATTTTCAAAAAATGCTTTCATCATCTCGGTTTGAGCAAAAACTGGATGCACGCTATTGCATCTCACTAAATTAGTGCTTCTCGCACAATGAAGTGCCACGGACTTGGTTAAGTGTCTCACCGCAGCTTTTGCACTGTTATAGGCTGCAAAATTATGTCCAGCGACAATGCCAGAAATTGACGAAATATTGACGATGGAACCATTACCAGATTCTCTCATCAGTGGAATAGCATATTTACAGCCAAGAAATACTGAATCAAGATCCACTTTATGAACCAATTCCCATTCTTCCTCTGTTGTAGCCTCTATATCGGCCATGAAACCAATGCCCGCATTATTCACAAGCACATTCAATCCAGATGATTGTGCTTTTATTGCGTCGATGACACTTATCCAATCTTCCCTTTTCGTCACATCATGATAAATAAAAGTTACCCCTAGTTCTTTTGAGGCTTTTTTACCATTTTCTTCGTTAATATCTGAAATATAAACCTTTGCCCCTTCTTTCTTGAATAAATCTGCTGTAGCTTTTCCGAAGCCAGAAGCGCCGCCGGTCACTAATGCCACCTTTTCACTTAACCTTTTAGCCATAATTAGAAATAATTTTTGTTAAAATTGATGCCACATTATAACTTCCTAAATGAAAAATACTGAAGATTACCAAAACAGATGAGTTCTAAAATCAAAACAAAATTTCAAACCATCAAAGGAAAATTTGGAGAAAGGCAGGTTAGATATTTAACTTCAGGATCTGGCCCTGTTATCTTTTTATTACATCAATCACCGAAATCTGCTGATGAATACAAACCATTGATGGAAATGTGGTCAAATGATTTTTTGATGATTGCTCCTGATACCCCTGGCTTTGGAGCTTCTGACCCATTAGAGAGCCAAAAAGTCACCATAGAAGAGATTGCTGAGGCAACCATAGAGTTGGCTGATGCATTGGGTATTGATCGGTTCGGGCTTTATGGATTTCATACTGGTGCAATCATATCAATTGCTCTCGCACACCAATTTTCAAATAGAGTCGAGGCCATCTCTTGCAATGGTGTTTTGGTTCTCACCGATGAAGAACTTGAAAAGATTAGAGCAGAATATTTACCGCCATTTGAGCCTCAATGGGATGGTGGCCATTTAAGTTGGTTGTGGTCGAGAATGAGAGAGCAATTGGTTTTCTTCCCATGGCATGAGAGGACACAGAATGCCAGAATGGAATTCAGTATTTCAGATCCATCGATATTGCATGAGAANGCNNTNGAGGTGATGCGAGCGGGAGATAATTATNGATCTGCNTATGGNGCTGCNTTTGAGTATCGCCTTGAACAATTCGTGCCTGANNTGCAGNTTCCTGCATTGATCACTGCTGGAGAATGGGATCCTTTGTGTAAATGCTTAGAAGATTTNACTCCNTCANNATCNACNNTNNTTGAATCATCCAAAGATCAAGATCAAGCNCTAGAAAAATCAAGAGCACATCTCCTCAATCATTNANAAAATATNTCTGTCGANCTCCCTGAATGNATANTAAANAGTGATGGCTTGACTAAAANATTCATTGANACTGCTGTTGGTGATATCTGNNTACAAAAAAAGTNTGNTGGATCNGANNANAATCCNCTAGTGATNATTCCNCCTATTGGTGGTTCNTCAAAGACNATTCNATANTTATCAAATGAACTNTCAAANTATANAAATNTGATGGTNATTGATCTNCCNGGNCATGGAGANTCAGTNAANGATTTNAATGNACCCNTNCTAGATGCNTTCAATCAAGCTGTNNCAGATGTAATCANTGATCAAAATATTCAGGATTTTAGNCTCGCAATCATCAATCATCATGGNTGNCTTTCNNAGTTCATCANNGAAAATAANANNCGTATAGATCATCTNATTCTNATTGAGCCNTGGNTNNTGGATGAAGCTTTCATTGAAGANTATATAGAAAAAGGNTTGCCTGAAATNNANAAAGAATGGCANGGNGGNCANNTNAACCAATATTGGCATATGGTCAGAGACTCAAAACTTTTTTGGCCTTGGTANAACACAGTTATTGANGGAATCATGGATTTAAAACCTCAACTGGATGAAGNNCANCTNCAANATGAGGTNACAGAACTTATTCGATCTGANTNGAACTGGAGANCNGCAATGATNAATTCNCTNAATGCTTCNTTGNANANCNAAATANATCTNAAAACGACTNTTTGTTNNAGGNANAATCANCCACTTTCTCAGTCCCAATATNAGAAAAATAATTTCTCTCAACTACANCTTGATGATGAAATCAAAAATTGGGCTANNANTCTTAAATCTATCNTNTAGTCNCGGTTACATTTAGTTACTCNTTGNAGAGNATTATTTTGTAAANTTTTTTCATGCCTNTAATNAATCAAATNAAATGACAGAGAAAATTGGNCCAATNTTTCTCGCCAAAGGAATAAGCAAAACCAANGCTTTNACTTACTTCTATGCTTGCTTTATTTGCATAGGCATTTTGGCAGGAATGAATTTTGTGCANGGCTATATACTGACTGTAGTTCTTGATATNCCGATGGGNGGNCAAGGAACAGTGACTGGGAATCTCGCATTTCTGCAAGAAATCATTGCAATTCTTCTGATAGGNCCTTTTGGNATCTTGTGTGATCGAATTGGAAGAAAGCCTGTCTTTGTAACNGGNACTTTATTGATTTCTTTNGGTCTNGCGATNTATCCTTATGCATCAAATCTAACTGAACTATTTATCTTCAGGTCAATATTTGCAATTGGTGCTGCATGCCTATCATGTGTTCTTGCAATCGTAGTTGGCGATTATCCTGCTGAAAAATCAAGAGGAAAGTTTGTGAGTGTTCATTCAATTTTGAATGCATTTGGAGTTTTGGGCTTTGCGATTGTGCTTGGAAATCTTCCTTCTATTTTAGAAAGCAATGGGTATGAAGCAATTGATGCCGCTAAAACCACAATGCTTACTGCTGCAATCGTAGGATTGATATCTGCCTTTATTTTTTATAAGGGATTAAAGGGNGGNGTACCAGAAGANTCTGAAGAGNTCGCGCAGTCAAANCCTGGAACAAAAGAACTCNTTTCTGTNGGNCTAAAATCCATAGTCAACCCAAAGATAGCATTGGCATATGGTGCGACATTCCTTGCTCGAGCTGATGTATCAATTAATGGCCTGTTTATATCTCAATGGGCTATTACCAGTGGATATGCAATGGGTCTCTCTCCATCTGAGTCGATAGGTAAGGTTGTTCCTGTAATTGTTGCTACAAATTTGATTAGCATGTTTTGGGCTTACCTATTTGGCGTCATAATCGATCGAATTGACAGGGTTCATGCAATGGTAATAGCCATGGGAATGGGTTTTGTTTCATATGGGCTGGTATTCTTTGTAGACTCNCCACTNAATTATTCTAATCTTCCAATTTTTATTTNAATTTCATGCAGCGCCATAGGAACCGTAATTGCGACTGCAAGNCTAATTGGCCAGGAAGCACCTCTGAGGCAACGAGGAACCGTAATTGGCTTTAGCTCTTTTTTTGGAGCAATAGGTATCTTGGTGGCAACNGCTATCGGTGGGAGGTTATTTGACTTATCTCCGATGGGGCCCTTTCTATTGATAGCCAGNATCAATGCATTACTATTCATTGCATCAATTATCATCTCGATCAAATCAACAAATGGAANNTCTAAAAATAGCAGCCTTTCTGAATGATTCAAAAAGCATATACAGAAACCTCAATAGGTCAATGCCACTATAGATTTCGTGAAGGTGAAGGAACGCCAATCGTTTTTCTTCANCAAACACCAAGCTCTTCATTGATGTATGAAGAAATCATTCAACTCATGCCTCAAAATACTTGTATTGCAATTGATACCCCTGGATTTGGNATGAGTGATGACATNTCTGGNAATCCANANGTTGNAGATTACGGACAATCGATTGTTGAAGCCTTGATTAATATAAAGATAAGTGATTTTCANCTACTAGGNCATCACTCTGGAGCTTCAATAGCTCTNCATATGGAGAATGAATTCAACCATNTNGTTAGCTCACTTACTCTGATTGGTGCTTTTCTTGCAACGAAAGAAGAAAAAGANTTGATGAAGAATCAAACTGGGCTCGATTGGTCNCCTAAAGAAGANGGNACACACCTTTTGAATGCATGGAAATTAGCAGGAGATATTCTCGGTGCCGGAGAGAACTTGGATTTAAGACAGCGAGAAACTTTAGATGCAATTCGAGCAGAGGCATCCGCTAAACAAATGCATCATGCAGTATGGGGCTTTGATGAGATNGAAGCTTTAAAAAAAACGAAAACTCCATGTTTGATACTCTGTTCTGAAGATGATGTAATGTATCCTTTCCTCAATAAGGCTAAAGCTTGTAGGTCGGATGCAATTGTTGAAATCATTCAAGGCAAGAATCTGGAGCCTGACTTGGATGCAAAAAATATTTCTAATCTTCTAATGGAGTTTTTAAAAAAAATTTAACNTGGAAAATCAAATGGNNAAGAAAGCNGAAANAATCCTAAGTTGGNTGGGNTTCTTGTTCTTCNTTNTTGTCTTTATCAACATGCTCCAAGCACCGAGAATTACCATCGGNACTGAAGAAAGAGAAATCATGAGAAACTTTCATATTGTTGCNGGTACTTTCTTGATGGCGATTAGTATGTTNAGGNTATATCTATGGATACACTTTCCNCCTCAGAAGAATCATCGCTTATTGCCTGAGCAGGATTATATNCTTCTTCATTTTTTACAATTTTTTCTTTACTGTTCATTCATTGCACAAGGCATCAGTGGCTTTCTTATGGCTTGGTCTGACGGTGTAATCCGATTCATGAAAGGAGTCGATACCATCGATCATGGCCTGTGGACCATTTCTGGTTATCTCCACAGTGCTTTTGGCTTTCTNTATATAATGCTCATTTTAATNATCNTGATTTTAAGGCTGTATCATATGNNTCGATACCGCGTTTTCAGNTTGAATGTCTTTGCTTGATTATGAGAAAGTATNTAAATAACGCGAGAGGATTTCATTGGTTATTCATAATGGTNATCATAGGTATTGCNTTTTATTTGCCATTTCTAATCTTTGGAGCATTTCCTTATAACACCAAAATCAATTCAAGCTCTGATGAGATGGGACAGCTNCTGGAAGGTTTTGAATCAGTTGACTTTTATGCCATGAGTGAATACTTGACCGAATCTCCAGAGGAGATTCAGAGAGAGATCCATGCTTTTGAAACCTGGGAAGGTGGAAAGNGTAGATTCTGTCATGCCGTAAAAAAAGAGGACAGAGATCGTATGGCGCCAACTCTTTATGGAATCTTTGGNAGACCCGCTGGAGTTGGAAATAACTATACTTATTCCGATGCATTGATCAATATGAAGACTAATGGGCTAATNTGGACACCAGAAACACTTGATGCATTCATATTGAATCCATCAGAATATATACCTGGAAACAGAATGAGGGTGCAAGGCATTGAAGATCCAGAAACAAGAAAATTAATCGTGAACTACTTAATGAGAGAGAGTAAACCAATTAAAGGGGAGNAAGAAAATGAAATTTGAAACAGAAATTAACTTTCAATCCAATACATGGAATCGTGATGCTTGGGCAAGAATTCAAGCTGANCTCAATTCTGAGAAAGAAAGCATTTGCTATACCACAGGAACAATTCTTGGNGTAAGNCCAGGNCAGGCNGTTAAAGAGTTNTGNGGTTTTGAGACTTTCTTATGCACAAGACTGATGCCAGCTGCTGAAGATGGNAGCATTCGACGCTTAAATAAAGAAGTTATTTTCTACACCGATCCAAGATCTGGCCAAATGATCGATCAATGGACCAATCCGTATACTGAAGAAGTGGTCGATGTTGTNCATGTTGCAAATGATCCTTTTAATTACACGATTTCTGAGTGGCTTATACTGGCCCCTGAAGATTTTAAAACGGGAGAAAAAGCAGAGCCTAGAAAGATCCCTCTTATTTTCCCATGGAAAAGGTCTGGTGACGTCATTACNCTCAGTACAGATATGCACTTATACTATCCAAACCCATTACAACCAGATAAATGGGTCAGAGAATCATCGGGTAAAATGGCACGCGTATCTGAAATGATGCGATATTTTGTTTCTGCTAAGGATCTTGAGAATCCTGAATTGACGTCAGTCAACTATACTGGAACCTGGAATAGAATCACCCCTTGGCTTCCTTGGATGTTGATGGGAGATACATCAGGACACTGCTTGTATATGAGCACCATGCTTAAATCAGATAGTATTGAAATCATACCTGAGCATGTTCGTGAATTCTCAGAAGAAAGGTATCCAGGAATGCTATCGGCTCCAACCGAGGATTATGGTCCAAGTATTTCTAGTCTTGAGTATTATGCAAGGCAACAAACACCTGCTCCTGTAAAGTAGATTCATGAATCAACAATCTCCTTTGGATCATAGCTATCCTTCGAGTACCTCAGCATGGTATGCGGTCGTTATATTGACCATTGCCTATGTGGTTTCCTTTCTTGATAGGCAGCTGCTTTCTCTGGTTGTTCCGCTTGTTAAGAGAGACTTGTTGTTGACTGATACTCAGGTGAGCCTCCTATTGGGGCTAGCATTTGCTCTTTTCTATACCACTATGGGAATCCCCATTGGGAGGTTAGCCGATAAGAAAAGCCGAAGGGCAATCATTGCAGTGGGAATCTCATTTTGGTGCCTCATGACTGCTGCTTGTGGATTGGCAAAAAACTACACGCAGCTATTTCTTGCAAGAGTTGGAGTAGGAGTGGGTGAAGCAACACTGAGCCCAAGTAGCCTATCTATGATAGGGGACTACTTTCCAAAAGAAAAAAGAGGCAAGGCTCTGGGTTTATTCAATATTGGTGTTTCTGTGGGTTCAGGAATCGCATTCATCATTGGTGGTCAGATCATAGCTTATGTCGCTTCTAGAGATAATCTTATTCTCCCAATCATAGGAGAAATCTATCCATGGCAAGCCTTNTTTATCATGGTTGGACTCCCGGGTCTGATCGTTGCTGCATTAATGATGACAGTCAAAGAGCCCGAACGAAGAGAAAAAATTGTACTCAACAACGATGTTGGCGATGTAACAGATGAAGTCTCGATCAAAGAAACGGTCAATTTCATCCTTGAAAGAAAAAGCGCCTATGGTTGGCTNTTTCTATCAATGGCTTGCTCGGTTCTGATTGGTTATGCATTCCTATCGTGGATGCCAACAATGTACGACAGGACATATGGAGTTGATTTCAAAACCATCACGATGTGGNTGGGTATTGCTTTTTTGGTATCGGGTCCTATAGGTGCAATAGGGACAGGCTGGTTAGGAGACCATGTATTTAAAAAATATGGCGGCAGTGCTCATATAAAACTNTTTGCANACACGATGATCGTNTTGACCATNGCAGCAGCANTGGTTCCNCTNATGCCNACTTATCAGTTGGCAACTTTGATGTTCGTGCCTCAAGCAATAATGGCGGCTGGTCAAACGGCACTTGCTCCATTGGCAATTCTGAATATCACNCCAAACCAGTTGAGAGGGCAAGTCACAGCAATCTACTTCTTTGTCATNAGCATGACTGGATATACATTGGGACCTACGAGTGTCGCACTACTCACNGATTATGTNTTTAAGGATGAATCCTTGATTTCATATTCAATGGCAGTGGTGTCTCTAATTGTTGGGTTAATAGGAGTCTTTGCTGGTTTTATGGGTGTGAGACCATATCGAAAATACATTGAAAGNGATGAAGCTTAATTCTTAGAGACAACTCCTTCGTTAAATAAGTCTCTGATTTCCTCATCATCCAAACCCAGCTCTTTAAGGATCTGATCCGAGTGCTCTCCTACTTTTGGAACAGGTGTATGCACATCAAACCTTCTGTCATTCATATTGATTGGCATTGCAGGCAGTTTGGTACTGCCCCCTGAAGGTATCTCGACATCCAATAGTCCGCCCGATTCATTCAGATGCGGGTCATCAAATAAATCTTCAGGCTTGCTGATTGGTGCAAAAGGAAGTCCAGTTTTATCAAGCTTTTTCATTAGATTAGCTGTTGTATAGGTCTTGAAAAGTTCTTGTAATCGAGGAATGATCACATCTCTTTGATCCACCCTGCCCTTATTCAAATCCATTGATTCATCGTTTGCATAATCCTCCAAATCAAATGATTCNCAGAATAGTTTCCACTGCGTATCACTCACGACACCAATGAAGACCTGCTCCTCNTCTTTGGTTTCGAATATGTCGTATACAGCCCAAGCAGCAACCCTAACTGACATTGGAGGTGGAGGTGATCCAGTGGTAGCAGTTTGAGCCATGTGCTGGCCCATCAAATAAACTACATTTTCATATAATGCGCTTGTGACTTTTTGACCTCTTTTGGTTACTCGCCTCTCTTGCAATGCAGCCAAAATAGCAATGGCGCCAAACATTCCACCCATAATATCAATCACTGAAGAACCTGCTCGCAGTGGCCTTCCTGGTGGTCCAGTCATATATGCAAGGCCACCCATCATTTGTGCAACCTCATCCAATGCTGTCCTGTTTTCATAAGGTCCTTTGAGGAATCCTTTGGCAGAACAATAAATGATTTCTGGATTTAACTTTAAAAACTCATCATAACTGAATCCAAGCTTATCCATGGCGCCTGGTCTGAAATTCTCAATAAAAACATCTGATTTACGAATCAAGGCTTTAATTATCTTTTGCCCCTCTTCTTTTTTGATGTCCATAGCAAGACTTCGCTTATTACGATTATAGGTGAGAAAATAACCTGAACCAGATTTCTTTAATTCCCTTGTCTTGTCTCCAGAAATTGGTTCAACCTTAATGACGTCTGCTCCTAAATCACCAAGTATTGCTCCCACTGCAGGGCCCATGACCATATGAGTCATTTCAATGACCTTTATTCCTGATAATGGTTTATTTGAGGTATTCATACACTTCAGTAGATTCAAGGAAGATTATATTACTATTCTAATAATAATGTGTTTAGATATCACACTAATTATGGATAAGAAAATAGAGATTCAATCTGCAGTCTTCGAAAGACTCATCAATCATCTTCAAAAAGAATCAAGTGTCCAAAATATTGACATGATGATACTTTCAGGATTTTGCAGAAANTGTTTGAGNCGATGGTATCAAGAAGAAGCCGAAAAAATGGGCGAAGAGATCAATCCTGATGAATCAAGAAACATTGTATATGGGATGCCATACGAAGAATGGAAAGAAAAAAATCAAAAACCCGCTACTCAGGAACAACTAGATCAAATGAATGCCCGAAAAAATAAGTGATGGAAAATAAACAGAAACTCGGCCTTGATAAGGCCGTACTGATAATTGGTCTTGTCATCTATGGAACTGGGTTTTCACTTCTTTATGTAATTTTTGCCCCGTTATCAAGAGAGATTGGTCTGAGCATTAATCAGTTTGGGATTTTGATTGCAATATCAAATGTGGCTTTGGTCTTTTCCTCTTACTATTGGGGTAAGAAAAGTCAAAAAATTGGAAGAAAGAAGGTATTCGTAATTGGTCTCCTCTCCTATGGTTTTGCATTTATTATATTTACATTCGGCATTCAAATTGGGCTTTGGGGCATACTGAGTCCNTTAACGCTCTTCATGCTGCTCTTGGTNATAAGAATAGTCTATGGAATCTTAATCGGAGGCATTCAACCGGCTGCTGTGGCTTACATGTCAGATAGCACTGATTCAAGCAATCGCACAAAGGCCATGGCTCTTATTGGGATGGCTTCAGGAATAGGAACAATGATCGGGCCTATAATGGGTGGATCACTTTCTTTCATTCATCCTTTGTTCCCAATGTACTGCGGTGCTGGGATTGCATTAATTGGTGCGATCTTAGCTCAAAAGTATCTCATTCATTCAGTACCGGAAATTTCCGAAGTGAATCAAAATAAATCACTGAAATTCTATGATTCCAGAGTTCTTCCATTTCTTATCGGTTGGTCTGTTGCCTTTATGGTATTCACATCAGTACAAATTATTTCTGCCTTCTTTATACAAGATCAATTGGGAATATCGGACCCTGATCAAGTGATTAAGTTCACAAGTATCGCGCTACTGTCAATGGCTCTAACATCAACTTTTATGCAAGCTGTAGTTTTACAGGTTATTAATATTTCGACTCAAACATTATTGAGAATCTGTTTTTTGATTTTTGGAATGGTTTTGATATCAATAAGTGTTGTAGATTCATTAACAGAATTCTTCTTAGCATATGCAGGAATGGGTATAGCCTTCAGTATGATCACACCAAGCCTTAATGCAGCAGCAACCTTGAGTGTTGAGCCTTCTGAGCAAGGAGAAGTTGCGGGATTCTTAGCTGGAGCGCCTGTTGTTGGAATGATATTCGGACCTACGATTGGAACATTGTTATACAATCTTGATCCAACCTTTCCATTTTATTATGGGGGATTAGGAGCAATTATTTTGGGGGTATATTTTCAGTTTGTTAGAGTGAGTGAAGATCACTAGTTAGGTTTTCTTTGATTCAGAAAATCCGTCTGAAGCTTGCTCATTTTTTTCATCTCGACGCCATATCTGCCTTGGACCGTAACCATCCTTTCTTAAAAAATGCTCGGTGTAAACAATTCTATCCGGATCTAGACGCATCAATTGATACTGAGGAGGATTATTAAATCCTGTATTTATTTCTGCGGCTGAAGCCTGCCATCTAAAAATAGTCATGCCATATTCCCATTCAGAAGTTCCAGGCTCAAGTATCTCGGCTTTACCAAATAATTGTGCTCCTTGTGCAGTTACCCAGCCTGCCATTGGATTCGCTACTGCAAACGATACTCTAGGGTCGCGTTGCATTGCCTTAAGTTTAGGACTTCCAGGTTGAGGCAAGACATAAATTGTAAATTTGTCAGCGTAAAATTCCAATGGGCTGACAATAGGTCCATTGAGCCCTAAGGTCCCAAGCATGCCAAGATTGGTCAATGTCAGAGCACGTTGAATTCTATGCTCCAGCATCTCTCTGGGAAGTTTCTTTGTTGTCCAAGGTATCTCTTCTAACCACGGGTGTGCATTACTCATTTTATCCCCCATTTAATATGGCGCGCCCGGAGGGATTCGAACCCCCGACCGCCTGGTTCGAAGCCAGGTACTCTATCCAGCTGAGCTACAGGCGCGTGGTCGTTATTATAACTCACAAATGAATGGATAAGCTTTTTTCAAAGTATTCCATTCATCTATTGCTTCAGCGATTGAAATCAAATTGAATCTAAAGCGATCATTGGGCTTGAGCTGACCCAGCAAATGACGATCTGCCTTGATCACTTGTAATATCCTTGGGTACCCTCCTAAGGTTTGAGCATCTGCTCCCAATATAATCGGCAATCCGTTTTGTGGGCACTGAACCATTCCTGGGTAGATAGGCTTACTGATCATTGATCCACCATCATCGATTTGCATTTTTTTGCCAGCAGTCCTTATGCCCATTCGATTGGACTCATTGCTAATAATGTAGTCATTTTCCCCTAACTCATTTGCTGTCATATTCAATAGATTGAATTCAGGCCCTGCCACCACTCTGATTATTGATGTGTTGAATGTTCCTTTCACTTGAAAAGATGGAGTACTCACATATTCTTCAACTGCTGTCTTTTTGAAATCAATCATTTGATCTTTTTGAATAGCCTCTCCATTAAGACCGCCAAGCTTTGCTGGTAAATAGGTTGAAACACTACCCAAAAATTCTGTTGCTTTGATGTCCTCTGAGAATCCGACATAAAACCTTAAATTTTCTTCAGCATGGCTCATTGAAAAAATATTTCCTTTTTTGAGATCAAGAAGTTCATCTTGAGTAACCAAAGAATCATCTATTTTTAACTCACTCACCCTTGCGCCTGTAACGCAAATCTGCATATCTTTCAGAAACTTTATGGTTGGGCCAGTCATGGTGCATTCCAATACAGGAGAGTTGATTGATTTTCCCAATATTGCATTGGCCTTTGCTGCAGAAAGATAATCGAATGCGCCTGATTGTGGAATGCCAATATGTCTCTTCCCCAATCTTCCAAGATCTTGGACAGTGGTCTGTAAACCTGTGCTTAGAATCTGGATTGCCATTCTATTTTTTATTTCTCATCGTTTTGTATTCTTCTTTAGA
The DNA here is from genome assembly GCA_002718375.1 of Gammaproteobacteria bacterium. The sequence goes on along the minus strand of PBEI01000008.1, from coordinate 3,517 downwards.
AATTGGACTAAATGAAACTTTGGTTCCAGGAATCAGTTTCATCGACTGATTTTCACTAGGATCAAACAAGTTTAAAGGGGTGGCTCCTATAATCGGCCAACCTCCTGGTCCGCCCAATGAATATACACCCGTTCTGTCATTGGCAATGGCAACAGAACCAATGGGTGTATTCAATCTAGGCTTGCTGAGTCTTGGTACAAANAGTCTTTTATCGACATCACCCAAATATGCGAATCCTGGAGTGAAACCAATGGCTTTGACTTCATAATTAGTAGATGAATGAATTTCAATAATCTCTTTAATAGAGAGCTTCAATTGCTTGGATATGTAATCAAGATCAATTCCAAAAGTGTTTTCATAACATATTGGAATCTCCAATTGATGATCAATTTTTCTCANAGAACTGAAATCAAATGTAGAGATCCCAATCTCGATTTTCTGGGTATCAATTGGAATCACTTTGGATCGAATAGAAATCATCTCTTCAGATGCAATCGCTTCTATATCATTTTGATTTTTCAACAAATGATCTGCGAGATGCCAATTTAATTCTGAATTCTTAATGCCCTTATCTTTATCGCCAATCACTATTTCAGCCATGTCCTCAGCAATGATTGTGATTTTTATATTGGAGTTAAATGTCATAACTCTTTATTTGACATTGATACTTTTCTAATATCTCTTTGATTGCTATTGCTGTTTCTATAGATTCACTGTGATCGCTGTGGATACAGAGCGTATCTGCTTTCATCTCTATCTCTCTTGCATTCTCGGCTATTACTTTCTCTTCGCATGAAATTAAAGCTGCTTGTTCACTTCTTTCATCCAGAGATGATATGACAGCATCAGCAGTGATTCTCTCCATTAAGGCGCCATTTGATTGATATCTGCGATCAACAAATGCCTCATTTATGACCTTGATTCCTGATCTTTCAGCGAGATTACTGATTGCAGAATATGGCTGACACATGAGAGCCATATTTGGACAGACTGCTTGCATAGCAGATAAGCAGAGCTGACTTATCTTTTCATCAGAAAAGCAATCATTGTAAAGTTGACCATGAAATTTCACATGGGTTGGCTCAGCTTGAAGGCTTTTGGCAATTTCAAAAAAGAATGATACTTGATCAATGATCGACTCAATCAATATTTCATCGCTGATCGATAATCTCTTACGCCCAAACCCTTTTTTATCGGGATAAGAGGGATGAGGGCCATATAAAACATTGTGTCTAATACAATGCTTAATCATAGTAGCAATTGACTCTTGATCGCCAGCATGACCTCCACATGCAATACTGGCAGATGTGATGTGCTCAATGAGTGAGATCTCATTAATCAATTCATCCCTAGAGGTGTATTCACCTAAATCTGCATTAAGATCCATTGTTATATTAGTTTTCATTGAGCTAAGTTAAAAATGATCATTTTTATAAGAGATTTCCAATTTTTTTTATAATTTATTGAATCAATGATAACTCTCAAATAACTACATTTGCGCAAAATTATTTTTTTATTTCATTTTTTTAATTTTTTTAAAAAAAGACTTATAGGACATATTTTTTCATCTAATTTTATTGGATAATTAGAAATATCAGTTAGTTAGAAAATACTCTTAATACTGGATATTATTTTTTATAGGACATAAAAAATATTCACAAAAAAAACTTTGATTTTTCTCGCAAATGTATTTGAAAAAAAATAAGTAAATCGTAATATTAAATCATCTCTTGAGACCGACCACGAAGTAACTTAAGACGCGGAAGGGAGAGTCAAAAAGAGAAAGAGACCTAAAGGGTGAAAGCGAATCGGGGAAGATAAGCTAGCAGCAAAAAGGAACCGATTCCCACCAAGTTCGGAAAGAGATACCGGGCGAGGCGCTGAAGAAAGAATCTCGCTTCAGACACCCCAAGGACTCGACTAAAGAAACAGAGCGAAGGCTCTGTTTTTTTTTGCCTATTATTCGTCTAACAGCTTTGAAGATTTATATCCTGCCCAGGATAGTAGAGCAGCAAATGGAATCATGAATAGTGTTGCCCCCATGGAAGAAAGACCAATCAATAAAGCGCCTTTAGCAGCAAACCAGCTGCCCATGACCTCTCCTCCTCTTGCAAAGAAAGTATCTAAAAAAACGGTTGATTTATAACGTTGCTCTCTTTTGAGCTTGGTAAATAGACTTTCTCTTGCTGGCTTTGACAAGCCATATTCAAATGTTCTCAGGATTGAAACAACAATCAAGACAGTCATAATCTCAGGATATATTTCATAGAAATAGATTGCTGAAAATAGAATGAATCCATAAATGATTAAAACCTTTTTGATGCCAAAGGATCGTAAGACAAATGAGGTTACAAAAAACTGACATATGAGTGTTAACGGTGTAACAATCTGCTCAATCCTAGCGAAAAATGCCGTTCTTTCGCATGGATCAGTTGACCATTCTTGAACGATGCCCAAAGCGATCATCCAACCAAACGTCATTAAGCCTGTCCACAAGACCATATATAAACTCAGGTTTTTAAGCACGGATGATTGAGCAATTTCTGTAATTGGCTCAAATGCTGAACCAGGCAAACTCTCACTGCTTGCACCTCCTTCTTTTTCATTGACCTCAGATTTGAATGACATACTCAAGAAACAGGCAATCGATAAAGAAAAGACAGATATCAATATCAATGAGAATGGGCCCCATTCAGATAAAGTGACTGATCCGCAAACTTGTGTTGAAAAGACTCTTGCAATCGAAGAGCCTGAGAAAGCACCTATTGAGCCTCCTGCACTGATGATTCCAAAGTAAAGCTTTGCTTGAGATCCACTGAAATAGTTGATCATGGATACCCAAAAGATTGAGACCACAAAAAAAGAGAAAACATTACACCATATATAAAAACTCTTTGCGATCAGTGGTTTCCATGATTCATCAAGTAAAACCCATGAAAAAAAGAATACCAAAAGGTTCAGAATGAAAAATAGGTAGAAATACAAGACGATCTTGTTTCGATTAATACGAGAGACCAGCCATGAGTAAACTGGATTTGCAATCAACATGACCAATAGGACGATGGATAAAAGACTTGGAAGATTCTCTAATCCTGCTTGTACAGCCATTTCATTTCTGACTGGACGAATCGAGTACCAAGAACACAAGACGAAATAAAAGAAGAAGAAGGCTCTCAATAATGAAGATCTGTCTTCAATGGGTATATCAAAAATTCTTTTTTTAAAATTCTCAATCACAAAGTCATTTCACAGTGTGCTTATCTTTGCAATTAGTATAAATTAATACTCTCTATTGATCGAAAACTTCTGGACCTAAAACAAATACTGAAAATTAACGAATGGAAAATATTCAAAATACCTACTCTGAGCTACCAAAAGATTTTCATAGGTCAACTAGGCCGACACCTGTCAGTAAACCAAAGACGCTTTCTATAAATTATGAACTTGCAAATGAATTATCCATAGATACCTCTGATGAAATGCAATTGCTTGAGTATTTCTCTGGAAATACAGTTCC
>PBEI01000007.1 GCA_002718375.1 Gammaproteobacteria bacterium | reverse complement strand
AGAAATAACATCTGCAAGAGAAAATAAAGACAGTGGGCACGCCTTCTTTCGGAGACTTTTTGATCATTGTTCAACACTCATGCAGTTAATCGTTAATTCACCACAGCCAGTCATTGCCGAGGTAGACGGCATTGCAACAGCCGCTGGATGTCAATTGGTGGCAAGTTGTGATCTTGCTATTGCCTCGACCGAATCTAAATTTGCAACACCAGGAGTGAATATTGGCCTTTTTTGCTCAACACCTATGGTTGCACTTTCTAGGAATGTGCAAAAGAAGAATGCAATGGAAATGCTTCTCACTGGTGATTTCATTAATGCTGAAAAGGCCAAAGAAGTAGGTTTGATCAATAATGTGGTTGAGAAGGAAGATCTTTCAGAAGAGGTGAGCATATTAGCAGAAAAGATTGCGAGCAAATCATCAATGACGGTTTCAATTGGGAAGAAGGCTTTCTATGCTCAAGCAGAGATGGATTTATCAGAAGCGTACAAACATACCTCTAAAATCATGAGTGATAATTTACTGAAAGATGATGCAAAAGAGGGCATTGATGCTTTTATAGAAAAAAGAAAGCCCGACTGGAAGGATAAATAATTAAAAATATTTACTGAATCAATATGGATCCAATATCTCAAGGAACGGTTGGCGCAGCTTTTGCGCAATCTACAGCGAATAAGAAAAATATCCTAAGGATTGGAATTATCGGTTTTCTTGCAGGCCTGGCACCTGATCTTGATGTTTTGATTCGCTCATCAAATGACCCAATTCTATTTCTTGAATACCACAGACAGTTCACTCACTCACTTTTCTTTATTCCATTTGGATCCTTGATCGTTTCTCTTCTTATTTTTCCTTTGGCTAGAGGTTCAATGAGTTTTAAAACTGTCTATATAGCAAGTTTCTTAGGATATGCAACGCATGGATTACTTGATGCGTGTACCTCCTATGGAACTCAACTCTTTTGGCCTTTTTCAAATGAGCGAGTTACTTGGAATAATATATCTATTGTTGATCCGGTCTTTACAATACCAGTCTTAGTCCTCATAGGAATAGCAATAACAACAAAAAGAAGGATATTTAGTTTTTTTGCCATTGGATGGATCACTTTTTATCTGTCTTTAGGATTCGTCCAATATGAAAGGACCTTATCAGGTGCGATGGAGCTAGCAGAATCAAGAGGACATAATGCTCAGCGCTTGACCCTTAAGCCATCCTTTGGAAATCTGATTTTATGGAAATCTATTTATCAACATGAAGAAAATTTTTATGTCGATGCAATAAGAACAGCCCAATCGTTAACTTGGTGTTCGGGAGAAAGCATTAGAATATTTGATTATCAATATCATCTGCCTAGTCTTGACAAAGACAGCCAACAAACAAAGGATATTGAGAGATTTCGTTGGTTTTCACAGGACTATTTGGGTTATGACGAAGAGAAAAAGCTTGTAACAGATATTCGTTACTCAATGATCCCTAATCAGATTGCACCTATGTGGGGACTGGTTATTGATGATCGGCGAGGCAAAAATGAGCATGCAATCTGGTGGACAAGTCGGAGTTTGGAACAAAGTCAGTTAGACTTATTCAAAGAGATGTTAAGCGGTAAACAATGTAAACGTTTTTAAATGATAAATAGGTAATAAAAAGATCGAGATGAATAGACGAGAATTTTTGTATGGGACAACGGCTCTTACGATACCAGTATTGGCGGGCTGTGATAATAGTGATGAGCCTATTGTAAGCATTGATACAAACTATCCTGTTAGCCCATTTGGGGCAAAATCTACTGCAGAGGAGGTAACACTTGGGCTTGATTTAGAAGGAAAAACAGCTGTAGTTACAGGTTGTAATTCTGGATTGGGATATGAAACCATGCGGGTTCTAGCAATGAGAGGCGCACATGTGATTGGCACGGGGAGGAATCTTGAAAAAGCAAGCAAAGCCTGCTCAAGCGTGTCTGGAAAAACTACACCCGTGGCCCTTGAGTTATCGGAGTTTGATTCAATTATTGAGTGCAGTGATACAGTAACGAAACTGGGTTATCCCATTGATATTTTAGTATGCAATGCAGGAATAAATACATTTGGCGATTTGGAATTAGTGAATGGTGTAGAAAGGATATTTGCAGTAAATCACCTCGGTCATTTTATATTGGTAAATAGGTTAATGCCGATGCTGAAAAAGGCTAATGACAGTCGAATTGTTCATGTGAGCAGTAAGTCTGCCTATGTTCAAGCTCCCAAAGTGGGAATAGATTTCGATAATCTCAGAGGTGAGGGAGAATTTGATTATTGGGAAGCTTATGGTCGATCGAAGTTGGCGAATGCCTTATTCTCCATAGAGCTTGCTTCCAGGCTTAGAGGCTCCAATGTTACTTCAAATGCCCTTCATCCAGGCTTAGTGCAAACTAACATCGCTCGGAATGCACCGGTGTTTCTCAGAAAAGCTTTTGATTGGTTTGGTAATCTCATTGCAAAAACACCTGAGCAAGGCGCTGCAACGCAAGTTTATGTGGCGACAAATCCATCACTCAATCAAGTAAGCGGCGCCTTTTTTGAGGACTGTAATGTAGTTAATGTGATTGGTGATCACTTCTTATTTGATAAACCAATGGCTGAGCAACTATGGTTAACAAGTGAGCAGATGGCCCAAGGATATCTCATTGACTGGGAATAAATTACCCGCTGAGTGGTGGAGGATTTTATCCCTGTTTGGGCTAGCTGTATTTTTTATATATTTTGGCATCGATCACTTCATCAATCCTGAGTTTTATCTTTCTATTATGCCTCCAGCTTTTCCATTGCATGCGGAAGCAGTTTACATCAGTGGTTTTTTTGAGATATTGGGCGGTATTATGGTATTGATAGCTCCACTTAGAAAAATAGCAGGATGGGGATTGGTCGCTTTATTGATTTGTGTTTATCCTGCCAATATCTATATGGCCATTACACCAGAGGCTTTCCCTGACATATCAAGAGGACTGCTTTATTTTAGACTCCCGTTGCAATTCCTATTTATATATTGGGCATATTCAGTAACAAGACCTCAATACTTGCAACAATGATAAGAAGTAATTGAGTTTCATATTTTTTAAAGGAGATTAGTAAATGAGTGACCCGTTTAAACTTAAACAATACATCAGGACTGTTAATGATTTTCCAATTGATGGTATAGCTTTTAGGGATATTACAAGTCTAATCGAAACACCCGTTGCATTTGTTGCAACCTGTGAAGAACTTACAAGAATTTCTGAATCATTTGATGCCACTTCAATTGCAAGCATAGAAAGCAGAGGGTTTATATTTGCAGGATCGATAGCCAAAGATTTATCTTTGCCATTTATTCTTGCTCGAAAGCCAGGAAAACTGCCAAATGAGACTTTTATAAAAGATTTTGACCTTGAATATGGCAGTACATCCATTGAAATTCAAAAAAATACAGTTGTGAATGAAACGGACAGAGTTGTTGTAGTCGATGATTTGGTTGCAACTGGTGGAACAGCCATTGCCTGTGCGGAGCTTCTTACAGAGAACTTTAATCTAAAAAAACAAAACATCCTTATTCTTGCTGTAATTGATTTGCCAGATTTAGGAGGCAGTAAACTGATTGCTGATCAAGGATATAAAATTGAGACACTTGTAAGTTATTGATGAACCTAGATTTTAATAAGTTTAAGTTTATATTTGCTATCCTCCATTTTTTGGGAGTAGAGCCATTGATTTCTGAAACACATTCTGATGGATTTTGTTTGAGTCATCGGTCGATTGAAAATCAACCAACATGGATAGGCTGGGGAAACTCTCTTGATCAGAATCGCTTTCAAGATGAATCCGTGAGTTTGATCAATCTTGAGAATATTTCTAATCTAAAAATGAAATGGGTTTTTGGAGTGCCAGATGCTGAAAAGGTTAGATCGCAACCCTCGATTGCGGGTGGATTTCTTTATTTTGGCACTCAATCGGGATTAATTTATGCACTCGATGCTGAAGTTGGTTGCGTACGGTGGACATATAAAGCAAAAGCAGAAGTCAGGAATTCAATTTCAATTGATCTGAATCAATCAAACCATCCCAAGGATCTATATTTTGGAGATTTTGAAGGAAGAATTTATCGCTTGGATGCATTAACGGGTGAGGAAAAATGGATCAGAAAGCCAAATGCACATCCATTAACGACAATTACTGGTTCAATTGCAATATTTGAAAATGATATTTTTGTTCCTCTGTCATCTGTAGAGATTATTGCTGCCATTGATGAAAATTACGAATGCTGCACTTTTCGTGGTGGCGTAGTTGCCATGAACAAGATTTCTGGTGAAACAAAATGGAAATATTACACAGTCGATGAACCAATCGAGGCTGGTTTCAATGACGCAAATGCAAAGAAGTGGGGACCCTCGGGAGTCCCCGTTTGGTCAAGCGCAACCATCGATGAAAAGAGAAGTAAGTTATATATTGGGACTGGACAAAACTACTCCCCACCTGCAACAAAGATGAGTGATTCTATAATCGCTATAGACATAAATAGTGGAAGAAAGGCTTGGTCATTTGAGTCTGAAAAGAACGATATATGGAATGGTTCTTGTGTGAGGAATGGAATCAATTGCGACTTTGATGTCGGATCAAACTTCGATTTTGGGGCATCACCATTATTGATTAGAGACGAAAATAAAGGGGATCTAATATTAGCTGGTCAAAAATCGGGAATGCTTTTTGCGATCAATCCAGACGATGGAAGCATGGTTTGGAAAAGAAGGATAGGAAAGGGGGGAGAGCATGGCGGAGTCCATTGGTCATTATCGTCCGATGGAAAGCGAGTATTTGTTCCAGTCGGAGATATTGGAGATCATCCAAAAGCAATAGGTAAAAGTAAGTCGGGAGTGTATGCATTTGATCCATTTAGCGGTGATGAATTATGGAGTTATGATGCTGTAATCAATTGTACTGATGATACATTCGAGTGTTACTCAGGTTTTTCCGCAGCCATATCATCAACCAATGAGATTGTATTTGCTGGAAACTTAAATGGGATCTTGTTTGCAATATCAACAAAAAATGGAGAACCGGTTTGGGAATTCAATACACGAAAAGAATTTCAAAGTATCAATCTAATTCCTACAAATGGAGGAACCATTGATGCAACTGGCCCTGTGATATCCGAAAAAATGATTTATATCAATTCCGGTTATGGAGGGTATGGTAAATTACCCGGCAATGCATTGATTGCATTTGAGATCATTGATTAGGTTATTTATATGACAAAAGATAAAATCAATAAATCGAGGAGAAGGTTGATTCAGTCTGCAGGAACACTTCCTATTGCAGTCTCTACCCCAATTGCTTTTGGTGATGATCATCAAAAAAATTACAAAAAGCATGATGCTTTTAGTCTAGATGAGATTTATCCGAGATGGAAAACTAATTCAGCAAAATGGGACTTGCAAACAAAAAGATTTCCTGGGCAAAAGATTCATGCTGCAATGGGCATAGCAGACCTAGACTTTAGAACTGCTCCTGTGATCACAGAGGCAATTACAAGAAGAGTTTTACACGAAAACTGGGGGTATATTCTCACTCCAGATTCTTACTATGAATCAATCATAAACTGGATTAAAAAAAGATATGGCGAAGAGATTTCAAGAGATCAACTCTTATTGGCGACTGGTGTTTTACCTGCGATTCAGAGTGCCATCAGGGCATTTTGTCCTAAAAATTCAAAAGTAGTTCTGAACTCACCTGGCTATAGCGAATTATATATCAACATCAGAAAGGCACACTGTGTGCCTGATGAGAGTCCTCTCATAAAGAAAGATGGCAGATATCACCTTGATTTTGATGACCTCTCCAAAAGACTAGGCAAGGATGATGTGCATGCATTTCTCTTAGTCAATCCTCATAATCCAACTGGAAATTGTTGGAGCAAGAACGATTTAGAAAAGGTTGCAGATGTCTGTGAACAAAAAAATGTCATGTTATTTTCTGATGAGATTCATTGCGATTTCATTGCAGAAGATTCAGCATTTACCCCGGTTTATTCATTGGATTCAGAAGCTGTTAAGAGAAAGGCGGTTGTATTTAAATCAACCACAAAGTCATTCAATTTATCAGCATTCAAGACTGGCTATTTGTATGCGCATGATACGGATGTTATTTCTAAGATTCGAGAAGCAGGGCATGTTGAATTTGCAAACACTCTTGGCGTAATTGCCTCTGAGGTCGCTTATAACCATGCAGAAAAATGGCTCAACCAAGTCAGTTCTTACATCAATGAGAATATGATTTTAGTAGAAGAGTATATAAACAAAGAGATTCCCTTGATTAAATTTAATCGACCAGAGGGAACATATCTCGCTTGGATAGATTTCAAGACTTGGATGGATGCGATTGATGCCAAAAGCAATGCAGAAAAAAGAGGCGAGAATAAGGGAGATTATATGGAAAGGCATTTGGTACAAAAATCAGGCATTCAATTGGGCAGAGGATATCGTTTTGGTGCAGGCGGTGAGAACTATCTCAGGATGAATGTTGGAACCTCAAGAGTGCTACTAAAAGAGGCTCTTGAAAGAATCAAGCTGGCCGCAAAAAAAATATGATATCCTCAATTTTTCAAAAATTAGCATTAAAGGAATTACTCTATGAGTCATAGATATTTCAGTTTTCTTATTCTTCTTTCATCATTTCTTTTTATAGAAGTAACTTTAGCAAAGACTGTTCTTGTTACAGGTTCAAACAGGGGAATGGGGTTAGAGTTTGTCAGTCAATATGCAGAGAAAGGTTGGAATGTAATTGCCACCAGCCGATCACCCTCTGATGACAACGATTTGATTAATCTGGCCAAAGCAAATCCAAACATTCAGATTGAAAAAATGGATGTGACCAATGTTAAAGAGATATTATCTTTAGCAGATAAATATGAGAGTCAATCAATAGATCTTCTGATCAATAATGCAGGAATGAGTGGTGATCGAGCAAATCAAGCTTGGGGTCAAATTGATAAAAAGGAATTCGAAAAATTAATGTCAATTAATGCATTTGGAGCATTGAAGGTTTCCGAAGCATTTTCAAGGAATATCTCTATGAGTGAAGAAAAGAAGATAGTTGCCATATCAAGTGTAGCAGGATCAATATCTTCTATGGGTCGCCCTTCATCACTACCAATTTTATCTATCAGTAAAGCTGCCTTGAACATGGCAATGAAGACGATTGCTCTGAGATTAAAGGATGACGGTGTGACTGTTATATTAATGAACCCAGGCGCTGTCGATACCAGAGCACTCAGACAGGCATTTGGACTATCACTTGAAGAGGCAGAAAAGGCGACTAATTTTGACTACAAAGGTTATCCAACAGTCTCAGCAGAAGAGGGCGTTAAGCGAATGATCAGAGTTATTGAGACAGTAGATCATTCTCAATCCGGATCATTCCTGAACCATGATGGTAAAGAGTTGCTTTGGTAAGTAAGTTAACTCCGCTTCAACTTCTCAGCAATCCCATCTAAATTTTCTATGAGAAGATTTTGAATCTTCACTGCATCTTGATTATCTGGACTTTTTTCCAGTGAAATATTTCTTATTTTCCTAGAGAGTCGGTTATTTCCACCCTTGGAGATCTCATCATTATATGACGATAACAGTGATCTTATATTTTCCTTGGCGTCATCATCAATTGCACCCATTCTCTCAAGCTGATCCACATATGAAAGTGCAACTGCAGGATTCGCAGGCCAAGCCATAGGAATTTGTTGCTGCGGATTAAATAATCGTTTCGATCCAATTTGTGGATAAGCCAGTTCGGCAGCAGTGATTTCATTCTCAGAAAGGAACTCGCTTGGCAAAAGTTTAAACACATCAAGTCCTCTGGTTATTTCCGTGCCATAAATGGTTCCTTCATAATAATAAACAGACCAATATCCTCCTGTAATCAGCTCATCATCAAGGATAGGTCCTCTATCAAAATATGCGATTTCAATTGGATTTGATGAGTCTGTGAAATCGATTACAGAAATACCACCTTGATACCATGCTTGGACAAATATATCCCTTCCAGGTATTGGAATTATGGCACCATTATGGGCTACACAGTTTTCTGTTTCTTTCTGTGGAGCAGGCATTTTAAAGTGGCTGCGAAATTCTAACTTATTATCGACAATGTCATATATTGCATTGGCACCCCAATTCATTGGGTCCCAAGCACGACATCGAGGCATTCCACCACCACCCCATTCATCTGTGAATAGAATTTTTGTTCCATCATTATTGAATGTTGCTGAGTGCCAATAGGCAAAACCTGTATCGGTCACATCATCAATTCTCTTTGGTTTTGATGGATCAGTTATGTCAAAAAGTATCCCATTACCTGAACATGCACCGGCAGCAAGAGATGCAGAAGGAAAAACAGTTATATCATGGCATTGATCAGTGATGTATGTGTCTTGAGTTTCGTCTCCATGATCTCCACCCCGCCATAAGCCAGCAATTACGCCAGTTTCCTCATTAGCAAAAACCGTAGGGCTATCAATTATTCTAGAATTTGATGGCTCATTTGTAGGTATCTCTATTACATCAATTCTAAATAAAGCAGTACGATCATCTCCTGGAATATCCTCAAAACACTCCTCCATTTCCTCTTGATCACGAATGCTGGACGTACCAGAATTAAAGACAATTATTTTTCCATCTTTATCTGGGCCATCTACAACAGAATGAGTATGTGAGCCTCGACAGGTTTGAACTGCGCCAACTTGAATGGGCATTTCAGGATCTGAAATATCAAACACCCTTATTCCACGAAAACGCTCTTCATTCGGTTCTGGATCGACTCCCTGTAAGCCACAATCAAGCCTGCCCCTTGTGTCTTGGACTGACATGATCAGGAGGTTCCCAACAACAGAAACATCTCCTTGTCCGCCCGGGCATACAACAGATGTCATTAGATTAGGAAATCCACTTTCTTCTAATCGATAAATATTAAAACCATGATAACTTCCAGCAACAAGCATATCTTCACTGAAAGCCATATCTGTATTTGAAAAGCTCAACATTGGAAACCTCTGACTGTTTGCCATAGATTCTATCGATCTTTCTTTTTCTTCTTCAGAGTCACTGGATTGATCTTCATCTTCTGAATCTTCCATTCCTTTTTCTAGGGGATTTTTAGGATCAAAAAAGCCAGTAGGCTTTTTCAAAGAAGCGACCAATTCCATATTGAGAATTGCTTCACCCGCATCATATACTCCAGCTTTCAGACCAGCTCTAGGATCATCGGAAAGGCTAATCAAAATACCATTCATTCTTTCAATTTCAACCGCCTGATCATTTTCAAGATCTGTAACAAATTCATACAATTGAGGGTCATAGGCAGAGCCTGGAAATTCATTCAATCGATCAACCATCTCGATGGCACCATCATGATGTTTAATCATAAGATTTAAGTACAAACGATCAAAGTCAGTAGAATTAGATGACTCTAGTTGCATCATTTGTTCTGGAGTTGCCATGCCCATCATTTTATGGTGATACATCTTATTTTCCATGGATGGGTCAGGTATAGATTGCCCCCTACCGACCAACCAGTTTTTCATGAAATCAATCTCATCTGTTTGAGAGATATCAATACGTCCAGCAAGATCTAGAATTGTTTGGTTATTGGTTCTCGCTGGAGCCATTTCTGACATCAAAAAGGCTTGATAATGGTGAACAATCATTCCTTGTAAGAACTCTACATCAGCAGATGTATATGATGAATCAGCAATGGCAATGGCTGTTTCAGCATCCAATTCTATCGTTGGATTTCCTGGTGCGCCAGGCTGCAGAATGGGGACATTGCTATGCACGTTGAAAGATGCGATACCCGAAATAATAAAAATAAAAGTAAGTTTTCTAAAAAAAGTAAATTTATAATTGTTCATAGTCTAAATGATAAAAGTTATTAAAAATATTTAACCTGAATGTTAATCAAAATAGTGTTGATTTATTTAAAGGTACCTCTGTTATACTAAAAAAATTATAGGTTAACCAAGATAAAAATTGGCAAATAATAAAACGTTTTTAAACTCTGTTAATCAGGTTTTTGATGAGGCGGCAAGTCTTCTCTCGCTTCCTGAGGATCTTGCGTTAAAAATCAAGCTATCAAATTCCATCTATAAAGTGAATTTCGGTGTTCGCCTGAGGAAGAGTCTTTATACATTTACAGGATATCGTTGCGTTCATTCTGAGCATTATGAGCCTGTTAAAGGTGGCATGCGTTATTCCTTGTCTTCGAGTGAAGGAGAGGTCGAGGCACTAGCAGCTTTGATGACGTATAAGTGTTCTTTGATGGATTTGCCATTTGGAGGCTCAAAAGGTGCATTGATTGTTGATCCAAATCATTGGAAGCAAGATGAGCTAGAGAGAATCACAAGACGTTTCACCAATGAACTGGCAAAAAGAGATCTCATTCATCCTTCTCAAAATGTTCCAGGACCAGATATGGGAACAGATGAAAATGTGATGGCATGGATGGCAGATGAGTATAAAAGATTATATCCCACCGAGATAGATGCCATGGCTTCTGTCACAGGAAAACCAATTGCACTGGGTGGTGTGGATGGCAGAACAGAAGCCACAGGGAGAGGCGTCTTTTATTCTATCCTTGAGTTTTTAGACAATGATAAAGATCGCAAAAAAACAAAACTCAGAAGAGAAATTGAAGATCAAAGGGTGATCATTCAGGGATTTGGCAATGTGGGCTTTCATGCAGCTGAACTTTTACATGAATCTGGAGCAAAGATCATTGCAGTTATTGAGAGGAATGGTTCAGTTGTGAATGAGAAAGGAATTGATATTCAGAAACTAAAAAAACATTTTATAAGAAAGAGAACATTTGAAGGCTTTGATGGTTTTTCAACAGCGAGAGGACATTTTCTTAGCAAAGATTGCGACATTTTGATTCCTGCTGCTACGGAAGGCGTCATACATAGAGGCAATGCTGGAAAAATTAAAGCAAGACTCATTGTTGAGGGAGGTAATGGCCCTGTGACATCAGATGCAGACAAGATACTGCGTAAAAATGGCGTCACTGTTATTCCAGATTTCTATGCCAATTCGGGGGGAGTCATTGTCTCATACTTCGAATGGGTCAAAAATTTGTCCAAGATGCGATATGGATTGATGCAAGAGAGAGATCAAGAAAAAAGACAGAGTAATCTTGTTGCTGCATTGGAGAAGATGACCAGTAATTCTTTCCCTTCTGAAATGAAAGATGAATTTGTCAAAGGCGCTAGCGAAATTGACTTGGTTCGGTCAGGCTTAGAGGAGAAAATGAAAGAGGGCTATCATGCCATTCATGAAACATTTCATTCAGATAGGAAAATTAAAAGTTTTAGAATGGCCGCAATGGTCATTGCAGTAAGGAAAGTTGCTGAGGCTTATAAATACCTCGGTATTTGATCAAATATTCCTGGAGAAAATAATTGAAGAGACAAATCATTGCCATTGGTGGTGGAGGTTTTGGGAGAAGCCCTAGCGAAGGTATTATTGAGAATTACATACTAGAGCAATCTGATGTAAATAAACCAAAAGTATGTTTTATTCCCACGGCAACTGGGGATGATGAAGGATACAAAGAAAGTTATTACTCTACATTCTCCATGTTTGATTGCTATCCAGTTCATCTGGATTTCTTCAAAAGAACTCCAGATTTAGAAAGCCTGATCTTAAATCAGGACATCATTTTTGTTGGGGGCGGTAACACAAAGAGCATGTTAGCCGTTTGGAAAGATTGGAAATTAGATAAGTTACTTAAAATTGCTTATCAGAAAGGCACCATTATGTGTGGTGTGAGTGCAGGCGCTATTTGTTGGTTTGAATCTGGAATTACTGATTCTTGGTCAGAAGAATTAAAAATCATGAGTTGTCTTGGTTTTGTAAATGACGTGTGTTGTCCCCATTATGATGAAGAGCCAGAAAGAAGACCAACTGTTCATAAGTTGATCAAAGACCAAAAAATAGATAGTTGTATTGCAATAGACGGTGGATGTGCATTGCACTTAATCAATGAAGATGCATATCGGTCGATCGTTTTTTCAGAAAACAAGAATGCTTTTCATGTTTCTATGAAAAATAATCTTGTCGATGAAGCTCTATATCCATCCATTGATATTTTTTAATTATTTTATGTCTAATAAGCAGAAGATTCAGTTATTGGGATATTCTGGTTTGCTTCCATTTATTTTTCTTCCATTATTGATGCTGCTCAATGAAGGGAACAACAAGAACANGTTTGAATGGTTTTTTGTATACAGCTTGTTGATTTATATTTTTCTTACAGGCAGCTTCTGGTCATTGAGTATACAAANCAATNAAGAGCCAACTTACCCCATANTTTTGTTTTTTCTGCCTCTTTTTGGTGCAGCTATCTTTTCCTTTGTTTTCAATAAAGATGATTCCCTCATTCTCGCTCTTCTTTCATCATTCTTTATTGCTTATTTATATGAGTTAAAAACTTTTGATCATGAAACGTATTACCAACAAATGAGATTGATCCTTTCAAGTGTTGTTATCATTTCACATATTGGGGTTTTGATTATAAATTAGGTCATAACATGCAAGTTTTTTCATTATTCAGCGGTCCACATATAGTTACTATTATCCTTACCTATTTGATCATTGCGGCGATTTTATATTGGGTCAGCAATCAATCAAATGAAATAAAAAAGAATGCAAAAGTTTCAATAGGGGTCTTACTGATTACGCATTATTTTATGCAGTTTCTCCATGCGGTTAGTTTTGATCTATCCTGGCAGGAGNTCATTCCTCTTCATATGTGTGATTTCTCAAAACTTGCAATTGGTCTTTATCTATTGGGTTATGATAAAAGGCTCTTTCATTGTGCACTTTTTTGGGGAACCATACCCGCAAGCATGGCTCTTTTAACGCCGGCATTGACTTATGGCTATCCAGATCCAGAGTACATTAATTTTTACTATGGACACGGCTTGATTCTTCTCGGTGTGGGAATGCCTGTTTTTGTTTTAAAAGAAAGACCTCAATTTGCAGACTTTATTTTCGTGGTAAAGGTCACATTGGCAATGACTGCGATTATCTTTATTTTGAATCATTTGTTGGGAGAGGGCGCTAATTTTTGGTATCTAAAAGATAAGCCCAATGGTGATACGATTATCAATCTCTTTCCTTCAGCACCTTTTCACATACTTGGATTAATACCAGCTGCTATTTTCGCTTTTTATTTGACATATTTGCCTTACCAGTTGAAAGACAAGATTTCTGGTTCTTGATTAGATATCGAGCTTTTCTTTCGAAATCAGAATCCCGTTTTCATCTGCATAACACCAGTTCCCGGGTTTGATGGAAATACCATCGATGTGAATCTCTAGATTTCTTTCACCGATATTCTTTTTCTCACTTTTTCTAGGACATGAACCAAGCGCCATAACGCCAATATCAATATCTTTGAGTATCTCAATGTCTCTTACCAAACCATTTATGACGATTCCTGACCATCCATTGTCTTTGGCCATCTGAGCCAATAGATCTCCTAAGAGTGCACAATTCTTCGAAGCATTTCCGTCGACAACGAGGACACCAGATTTAGACATCTCGCTCAATTCTTTCTTTACAAAGCTATTGTCTTCGAGGCATTTAATGGTCTGAATTTCTCCATGAAATGACCTTCTTCCACCAAAATGTTTAAATTCGATCAATGTTTCTAGATCTGGATATTGATCAATGATGTCAGGCGTGGATAACATCTGTTAATATTAACAAAAATTTATCTGTTTGGAGAAAGTGATGGCTTANAAAGAATACAAAGTTATACATGTCATGGAAGGCGGTTTAGGGACTGTTTTCTTAGGAAGTTCTGGACTGCCATTGGAAAAGTTAGAAGTCACCCTGAATAGAGAAGCNGCAGATGGATGGCAAGTTGTGTTTCAAGTAATTGAGAACAGAAGATTTTTGCTATTTTGGAATAGAGAAACTGTGATAGTGACACTTGGAAGATAACTAAGACTCAGTTATTGAAAAAGAAAATGTTTGAAGGATTAAAANTGAATAAAGAGTTGGTTGAGTATNAAAACCAACATTTGAAAGAGAAAGTAAGNAATCTGAGTGATGAGCAAAGAAAGCATTATTATTCATTNTTNGAGCCNGCACTAAAGGATCATGATACATATGCAGTGTTGAATTACCTTCTNGTNGCNGGACTNCATCATTTTTATCTCGGCAAGTTTTTAAGAGGGGNGATTAACTTAATCATCCTTGCATCCGGAATTGGNCTGATCATATTTACACAATATGTATTCGTTGGAACATTGCTGATTATTTTTATACTNATTGTTGAGCTTTTGGCGCTTTTTAGGTCACAAGTCATTGTCATGAATCATAATAATCACCTAGCTGAGGAAATACTTGAATCAGTCTCAAAGGCCTAATNTTCTAGACCAACTNNTTTCATCACTNTTTTTATCTCATTTTTATCAAGGGTCTTATATTGGCCTGATCCAAGATTTTCTGGAAGTTTAATTGGCCCAAAACCAATACGTATCAATCTGCTGACTTGAAGTGATTGTGACTCCCAGAGTTTCCTGACTTCTCTATTTCTTCCAGAGTGAAGGGTTGCTCTATACCAAGTATTTTGTGCATTTGATTTTTTATTAATTGAAATCAATTNATCAAAACTTGATCTTTTTCNATCAATCTCAACACCATTCAATAGATTATTGATTTGAGATTTGGTTGGGTTACCAAAGATCCTACANAGGTAATTTCTTTCAATCATGGAGCTTGGNTGTGAAAGCTTTTGCACCAAATCACCNTTATTTGAAAAAATAAGTAACCCTGATGTATTGANATCCAATCTTCCAACCATNATCCATTTGCCATCATTTCTTGGAGGCAGTGATTCGTAAACACTTCTATTTTTTTTGGTACCGATTGAAGAGCAAATTTCTCCTACGGGTTTATGATAGATCAATATCTCTGTCTTGGTTTTTAGATTTACAACNCTTTTCTTCATATTGATTGTGATCACATCACCGTGTTGAAGAATGGAATCATGGGATGCCTCATTTGCATTGATTTGTATTGAGTTATCCTGAATGAATTGATCTGCCTTCCTGCGGGAGCAGTAACCAGCATTAGATAGATATTTCTTTAGTTTTATATTCAACTTAATGGGTAATCCTTATNANCAAATAAATACTCATAAGATAGAAGTTTATAAGAAAANTACATCCATGACACATGCATAAAAAAACCCTCCATAAGGAGGGTTTTTTTATGNTCTATATAAAGATGATTAGTTNCTNACTTTGCGTTGCGANGTAAATCCATCTTTANTGGTAGTTGATCTCACTGATTTAAGNACACTNCATTTGCCTTTTTTTGCATCAATGCTGTAGGCAACTGCACCATATTTATCAGCTAGCTTTTTACAGGTATCAGTAGAGGTTGTATTTTTTACTTTCACTACTCTTCCGTAAATAGCTGTATCTGACTCTATTGACGACCAATTTTCTGCAGAAACGAATGTTGGCAGCAACAGAATAGCTACAAGATTCAATTTAATGAAATGTTTCATTTTCTTTACTCCTTAATTAGAGATTTTTAGGGGTTGGGTTACCAATTACATTTCTCTTCCAAAAGCATTTTGGATTGAAGATTTGATAATTGGGTTAATCAGAGAGACTGTTTAGCTACTTGCTGCAAATTTCTCTGATGAAATTATATATTTTTTTGAGTTCCATATATGAAAGAATTGTGAAGATTTAAGANTCTCAAATTTTCTAGATCGATGTGTACNTTTTNCTGTTATTTTGTATTCTGATGATGAGTATTGAGANTGTCTCAAATTAAACACANATAGNGGAATAATAAAGCAATGCATCAAGAGCCTTTTCAACTCTTTGGGATACAGCANCTTGTCACTNTAGTTTTCTGTTTTGCTTTAATNTTCTTTATACCTGTATATTTCAAAAAGAAATCATCAGAGACAAAGAAGATNATAGGAGTTTCACTGTCTGTATTGCTTTTAGCTCATACATTTGAGCAGGTGCTGAATACCTTNTCATTCAATCTTAATTGGCAAGAAGCATTCCCTTTGCACATGTGNGATCTATCGGCNTTATCCATTGCCTATTATTTGATTTCAAGANAAAAGATATATTTTAATTGTGCTTACTTTTGGGGTTTAGGGGGNGCAACNATGGCTCTATTGACNCCNGATGTTGATTTTGCTTTTCCAAACCCAGTTTTCTTCCCTTTCTTTTGGGCTCACACATTGATTTTGCTTGGAGTATTTTATGCAGTGATTGCACTCGGTGAACGACCCTTCCTTAAGGATGTGCATAAAGTCATTGGAGTGAGTGTCATGCTCATGGTATTTATCTATTTCATCAATCTATTGCTCGGTGCAAATTTCTGGTATCTGATGGATAAACCTGAGGCTGATTCATTGATGAACTTCTTTCCTGATCCTCCATTTCATATGGCTATTGTGTTTCCAATAGCGATAGTGATTTTTTATCTGCTTTATGTACCATTTTGGATAAAGGATATGGTTTCAAAAGATTGATTCTTTTTATCTCGACNAGGATAATATCCTAAATCTTTAGAGGGGAATGATGGACATTAAACCATTAAACGTTTTAGGTGCTGAGGTCAGTGATGTCGACCTCTCATCACTATCCAGCAGAGGTTCTGTTAAAGCGATCCAAGATGCGATCGATGAATACAAGGTCCTTTTCTTCAGAAATCAGAATCTCGAGGGGGAAGAGTTAACAAATCTTGCTAAACGATTTGGACCTCCTTTTGTTCAACCAGCACTATCCGAGAAATATCAAGATCTTTTGGTGATAGAAACGAACAGCGAAAAACCTCCTTATCTGAATACATTTCACCAAGATATGACAGGATTAGAGGAGCCTCCTGCTCTTTTCTTTCTAGAAGGCGTAATCATTCCAGATAAAGGAGGAGATACCATTTGGTCCTGCAATGAAACGGCCTACGAGTCATTGTCTGATTCTATGAAANAATTTCTAGCTTCNCTAANATGTAAGCACAGNCTTCTCTACTACTATGAACCGATCTTTTCTAAATGGGAGCATGGTCAAGAAAAGAAATTAGAATTCCAGAAGGACTTTCCTCCAGTATCACATCCGCTTGTAAGAACTCATCCACATACAGGCANGAAATGTCTTTTTGTAAATAAGTTTTTTACAGAATCGGTAGAAGGTTTAGAAGAAGACGAAAGCCAAGCATTGCTGAGTTTCTTGTATGGTGTTATTGAAAAGCCTGAATTTTGCGTAAGGTTAAAATGGGAGCCAGGAACAATAGCTGTCTGGGATAATCGTTGTACTTCACACTATGCTGTTGCAGATTATTACCCTCAAACAAGGAGACTCCAAAGAGCAGCAGTTGCTGGTGAAAAAGTATCTTAGAATTCTATCCTAACAAAGGTTTTTTATTGTACGACACCTCTTGGAGCAGTATTTCACTTCGTCCCAGACTGATTTCCACTTTTTCCTCCAATTAAATGATCTTTTACAGACCGGGCAGACTTTTGAGGGCAGATCAGATTTTTTCATGATTCAGCACACTAAAAAAAATCTGAGCACTCTCATTTACAGCACTCAATTGATCCTCAGACATATTGTTCAAGTTTCTATAAGCAAGCCCTAGTCGNNGATTCGAAGANAGTTTTTCTCTATTNCTATCTAGGAAGTTCCAGTATAGGTAATTAAAGGGACATGNCTTCTTCCCAATTTTTTCTTTCACATCATAGTGACAATCTTTACAGTAATTGGACATCCTATTGATATAAGCACCGGAGGATGCATAAGGCTTTGATGCCATGATTCCTCCATCTGCAAATAATGCCATTCCTGAAACATTAGGTAGTTCAACCCATTCATATGCATCTGCATATACTGATAGAAACCATTCATTTACTTCTTTTGGCTTGATGCCTGCGATGAGAGCAAAATTACCCAGGACCATTAATCTCTGAATGTGATGTGAGTATGCATTATCTCTTGTATTCTCNATACTCGTTTTCAAGCAATTCATCTTTGTTTCTGCATCCCAATAAAAGGAGGGCAGAGAAACTTCAGCAGCAAGCTCATTCAGAATTCGATAATTCGGCATTTTCAGCCAATAAAGGCCTCTAACATATTCTCTCCAGCCAAGTATTTGCCTGATGAAACCTTCTACAGAGTTTATNGGCGCTTTTGATTCATAAAATNCCTTTTCTGCAAGATCAATGCATTCTTTGGGCTTGAGTAAGCCATTATTCAGGTACATGCTCAGATGGCTATGAAATAACCAAGGATCCTCTGCAATCATTGCATCCTGATAATCACCAAAGCAAATCAACCTCTCTTCAATGAATCGATGCAAAGCTTCAAGTGCCTCATTTCTTGTAACAGCGAATACAAAGTCATCAGTACTTCCAAAGTGATCTGAGAATTCATCATTGACTAGGTTGATTACACCTTGAGTCTCATCATCAATAACGCAAGCATATTTTTCTGGGACCGAAGTATTTTTTGCTAAAGGCTTTCTATTTTTTNTATCAAAATTCCAAGCACCGCCTTCGGGTTGATTGCCATCCATTAAAACATCATGTTTTTTTCTCAACATCCGATAAAAGAATTCAAGCCTCAACTCTTTTCTTNCNTGTGCCCAAGACTCAAATTCATCGGTATCACAGATGAATAGATTATTTTTTCTGATCTCAACTTTTCTTCCTATGATTTTTTGCCACCCCTGTATTGACTTCATCTCTGTATGAGTCGATGACTCAGTAACAATGACGCGATCAATNTCTTTCTTTNGAACGAGCTTTGAAATTTCTGATGAATAACTATTTTGATTTTTTGGATCATCTAGTTTGAGATAGTTTGTTTTGAAACCCTGAGCATCCAGCTCTTTGCTAAAATGCCTCATGCTGGATATTTGATAGACGATTTTCTTTTTGTGGTGATTGATGTCAATGAAATTTTTTTTCAATTCACAGATCAATACTTCATCGATATCTTTATCAAAATCATTCAATGATGAGATTTCTTGATTGAGTTGATCTGCAAGGATTACGCAGAGATTTCTCATTTTTTCTTCTTTATTTGAGCAAATGATGCCAATGCATTCTCTCTTGACGACTTCAGTTCAACAATTGGATGAGGATAGTTCTCGCCTAGCTTGATGCCAGCATCATCCAGTATTTCTCTAGGTGCTTCCCAAGGATTGAATAAATATTTATCTGGCATATTAGAAAGTTGAGGCAAATATTTTTTCGTGTATTCACCATCTTTGTCAAAATCTTGACCCTGTTTTACTGGGTTAAAAATCCTGAAGTAGGGTGCTGCATCGGCTCCAGTTCCAGCGACCCATTGCCAGCTCGCNGTATTATTGGCTAGATCAGCATCAACCAAGCAATCATTGAACCAATCTCTTCCATAGCTCCAATGAGTCANCAGATTTTTGACGAGAAATGATCCAACAATCATTCTCACCCTATTGTGCATATAACCGGTTTCCCATAACTCTTTCATTCCAGCATCAACAATTGGGTACCCAGTTTCACCTCGCTTCCATGATTCAATGAGTTGGGTATTATTCTCCCAAGGAAATGCATCAAAGTTACTGTTTAGATTTTCTTCCAGCATGAATGAGAAATGGTGAATTAAATAATGAGAAAACTCTCTCCAGCCCAACTCACTGCAAAAATGATCGATGTTTTTATCNTCACCCATNGCTCTNGNTTTAAACCATATNTGATTGGGTGAGATCTCACCAAAGTGAAGATGAGGAGAAAGCCTGGAAACAAAACGTTTCGATGGGTAATTTCTTCCTTCTTTATAATTTTGAATTCCGCTCTCTAGAAAATCATCCANTCTTTTCATAGCAGACTCTTCTCCCATATCCCATTTTGATTCAATTTTGTTTTTCCATGGATGAAGTGGCAGAAGATTAAGTTCATCAAGTGATGACTTTTTATTGGCATGGAAAAAGTTGAGTTTGGCTTTGGGCAAAGGTTCTCTTGGTGTTTCTCCGAATTTCACACATCCTTTTCTATAGAAAGGAGTAAATACTTTATATGGTGTTCCATCGTCTTTGAGAATTGATTCTGGTTTCCATAAGAGTGACCCATTAAATATCTGATAATCGATCTGAAGTGAGTTAATCAGGTCACGATCTTTTAATTCTTGTTCGGGCTCGAATACCCTGTTCCAGTATATGGCATCTATTTTTTCAGAATTGACCAGCTTTCTGATCTCATCAATTGTATCGCCATAAATAAATTGTAATTTACCATCAAGAGATTCATTGAGTTTATTAAGAGAATGATGAAGCCATAGTTTCGATGCTTGCCCCATATTCTCTGAATCCTTTGGATCTAGAATAAAAATAGGTAATANATCATTACCTGATGCAGCANTCAGAGCTGGATTGTCAGCTAATCGTAAGTCGTTTCTAAACCAGTGTATTGATTTCATTTTAAGCGATAATTTTTGGAATGAATTTGGTTATTCGTGTTTTTTTATAGTTGTGTTTCAAATTTTTTAACAATTTACATCCATGAATACATAATTGTAAGATGACTCACTCTTAATCAAATGCCTATGAGTGAAAACAAAGAATTTAATATTTTCTTATCTCGACTTGAGAAGTTGAGCGATGAACATCGGCAAGAAGCTGCATTAAAGAGGCATGAATCTGGAAATAGGACCGCAAGGGAAAATCTTAAGCATTTAATTGATGAGGACAGTTTCATTGAGTTTGGAGCATTCGCAGTTGCGGCTCAAAGATCAAGAAAGGAATACGATGCTCTGCAAATAGAGACATCTGCTGATGGTGTAATCACTGGTTTCTGTGAAATCAATTCAAATGAGATTGGTAAAGAAAATTCTCACGCAGTAGCCATCATTTATGATTATTCCGTTCTCGCTGGAACACAAGGTTACTTTCATCATCACAAACTCGATCGAATCATTGACAAAGCAAAAAAATATAGTTTGCCTGTGGTTATTTACACTGAAGGTGGAGGTGGAAGACCGGGTGATGTCGATGTCAAGACACAGATTGCAGGATTGAATGTACCCACATTTTCTAGATGGGCAAGCCTAACAGGTTCCTCATTAAGAATTGCAGTCAATAATGGATATTGCTTTGCTGGCAATGCCGCATTATTCGGTACCGCTGACTTTAGGATAGCCACTGAAAAATCTTGGATTGGAATGGCCGGTCCCGCAATGATCGAGGGAGGCGGTCTAGGTAAATATGATCCCACTGATATCGGACCTTCTAAAATGCATGAAATGAATGGTGCCATCGATTATTTAGCAAAAGATGAAAAGGAAGCAACTGATATTGCAAAGAAATTGTTGAGTTATTTTCAAGGCGAAGAGGAGTCATTTGAATTAAGTGAGCAAAATTCACTAAGAGAAGCAATTCCAGAGGACAGAAAATGGGGTTACCCAATTAGAGACATCATAGAGGTTATTTGCGATCAAGGATCTTTCCTAGAACTAAGAAGAAATTTTGGTAGAAGTGTCGTGACTGGATTTTTTAGATTAGAAGGAAAGCCTTTTGCACTATTGGCAAGCGATTGTCAGCAGTTGGGTGGTGCAATTGATGCAAGTTCTGCAGAGAAGTCATCGGAATTTTTGACATTATGTAATGAGCACAGTATTCCAATCGTTTCTCTAGTTGACACTCCAGGATTCATGGTGGGCCCTGAGAGTGAAGAAGAATCTGCAGTAATCAGGATGAGTAAACTCTTCAAAACAGGAGCAAAACTATCAGTGCCCTTAGTGGCTATCTACCTCAGAAAGGCATATGGATTGGGAGCAATGGCAATGGTGGGTGGTAGTTTTCATGAGCCAATATACTCTGCCTCATGGCCAACGGGTGAATTTGGTGGAATGGGATTAGAAGGCGCTGTTCAGCTTGGATTCAAAAATGAGCTGGATGCTGTTGAGGACCCAAAAGAGCGTGAAATATTATTTGATCAATTGGTTGCATCTGCTTATGAAAAAGGAAAAGCAATTGAAGCGGCTGCACATCTTGAAATTGATGCAGTGATAGATCCAGCAGATACAAGAAAAATAATTCTGAAAGCATATAATAGCTATAAAAAAGGAAGCGATTCTCAATGACCTTAGATCAAATAAAATTTTTTTTAACTTCTTGGAAAGATGGCGTGATAGAAATAGGAAGAGTTTATCTTGAAGGTGGTGATTATGAAAAATGTGCTGAAAAATTTATTTCATCTCATTATGCCTTTGATAACGGTGATGTCTTATTTAAGCCCACATTGACCAAAGAAGTGATATTCAGGAATTCAAAAGATTTAGCTTTGTCATATTTTATTAAGGGTGATATTGCTGAGGATAATGGGTTTGCTTTGAAACCATGGGAAGAAATAACATTAGAAGAGTTAAATACCATCGAAGAGGACGGTTCAATTGTCGCCATGGGCACGTTAAATTTTAAGCCCATCGATGCAGATGAAATGATCAAGGTAGCTTTTACATTCTTGCTGATTAATGTGGGCGACACTCTGAAAATAAAAGTACATCACTCTTCTCCTATCTCATAATCGATCACTACTATTATGAAGATTAAGATGTTTCAAGTGGATGCATTTACCAGTGAGCTATTCTCAGGCAACCCTGCTGCTGTATGTTTGTTAGATGAATGGCTTTCAGATGAGCTCATGCTTTCTATTGCGGCTGAAAATAACTTATCAGAGACCGCATTCTTAAATTTATCGAATGACCCAATCGGTATCCGCTGGTTTTCACCAAAAAGGGAGGTTGACTTGTGTGGTCACGCGACTCTTGCATCTGCAAGAGTTTTATTTGATGAATTGAAATCTANGGATTCTGAAGAAATTGTNTTTGAATCAAAGAGNGGTTTGCTTAAAGCACAGAAAGNTGGAGATCTAATTTTTCTAGATTTNCCAAAAGATAAACCAGAAGTATTGGAACAAGGTTTTTCAGAGACTTTATTTGGCTNNGCTCCAGATACAGTCATGAGGGGTACAGATGATTACCTGTTTATTTTTGATAANGAGGAGAAAATTAAGTCAATAAATGCAAATTATGAAGAGATAAGTAAACTNGATTCCAGAGGAGCTATCGCCAGTTCAAAAGATTCTGAGGGTAATATTGTATCTCGTTGCTTTTATCCTAAATACGGAGTTAATGAGGACCCTGTAACTGGCTCTGCTCATACTCTTATTATCCCTTATTGGTCAGGCGTACTCGGAAGAACTAAAATCAAAGCCAGGCAACTATCAGAAAGAGGTGGGGAATTGTTCTGCGAAGTTTCAACTGACAGGATTAAAATAGGAGGTCATACCTCTTTATTTTTTGATGGTCAAATCGAGATTTAGATACTTTAAAAAATTTTATTTGATTTTTTTTATCCCAAAGATTAGTTTCATATCACTAAGAGGATTATTATTAATTGGAGAAAAATGAATGAAAATTAAAATACTAATTTCATTGTTTATTTTTGTTTTATCCATGGATGTCTATACACACGAAGGACACACTCATGAAAGGTATACAAAAGAACAAATCATGCAGATTGCCATGTCAGCTGGACCAGAAAATGTAAGCGGTGAAGCAACAATAATATCTCACGATGGAACGCTTCTAAAACAAGGCTCGAATGGTTGGGTGTGTATGCCTGGCACACCACCAAATGAAAATGTGAATCCAATGTGTGTTGATCCTGCTTGGCAGAAATGGCTGCAAGAATATATGAAAGGCACAATGGGTCTCTCGTATGAATATGATCCCAATCAAGCAACATTCGGAATGTCATATATGTTGGTTGGGGATATACCTGTAGATAACAATGAACCGTTCAATACAGATCAGAGCAAAGGGGTATGGGTAGCTGAAGGTCCACACTTGATGCTTTTACTGCCTCAAGAACTGCTCAAAGATTTACCAACGGATCCTTATGCTGGTGGACCTTACGTCATGTGGGAAGGCACAGAGTTTGTCCATGTCATGGTTCCTCTTGAAGTGACTGAGCCTTTAGATTAGGCAAAATCCCTTTTTCAGGGTTAATATCTTATATTAGAGATTGGAGTATGAAGTTCATACTCCAATCACTTGTTTGTAAAAAATTGTTGGAGGGAGAAGAATGAATTCAATAAGGAAACTCAAATGGTTCGTGTTTTCATGTGTGTTCCTATTTGCACACATGGATGTTGATTCGAAAACTTTGATTCACGCGGGAAAACTTATTGATGGTAAATCTGATCAGGTGCAATCAAGAATTAGTATCGTAATCGATGGGAATATAATTTCAGATATAAAAAAGGGCTTCATANCCTCTAATGATTTTGAAGACTACATTGATTTAAGAGATCACACAGTATTACCAGGGTTAATGGATATGCACGTCCATTTTGGTCAGGAGTATCAATCAAAAGCACAGGCCCCTATAAAAGTTGAACGTGAAATGCAGGCNATACTTGCAACACAACATGCATATGTAACATTCAAATCTGGCTTTACTACNGTCAGACAGGTTGGCGATAGTGGTTTGGTNGCTATCAGTCTCAGGGACGCGATCAATTCAGGCAAATTGGCCGGTCCAAGGATATTTGCTGCAGGGAAAACCATTGCGACTACAGGCGGTCATGCAGATCCCACTAATGGTAAAGCTGTAGATGATTACGACTATCCAGTGCCTGAGCAAGGNGTTGTCAACGGACCATATGAGGTTTATGCGGCTGTAAGACAGCGATATAAAGATGGCGCAGATGGGATCAAGATAACGGTAACGGGAGGTGTTTTGAGTGTAGCAAAATCAGGTCAAAACCCTCAATTTACTCAAGAGGAAGTCGATGCTGTTGTGAGTGCTGCAAAAGATTACGGAATGTGGGTTGCAGTTCATGCACANGGTGCTGAAGGCATGAAAAGAGCAATCAAAGCGGGTGTGGATTCAATCGAGCATGGCACATTTATGGATCTTGAAGCCATGGATCTGATGATTGAAAATGGGACTTACTATGTTCCAACTATTTCAGCGGGTGAATTCGTAGCAGAGAAATCAAAGATAGATAACTTTTTTCCTGAAATTGTGAGACCAAAGGCTGCAAGTGTTGGNCCACAAATCAGCGACACTTTCAGAAAAGCTTATGAAAAAGGAGTGAAAATTGCATTTGGGACAGATGCAGGAGTTCAAAAGCATGGCACCAATTGGAAAGAATTTGTCTATATGGTTGAAAATGGAATGCCAGCAATGAAAGCCATTCAATCAGCAACCATGGAAACGGCTAAACTACTTCGAATTGAAGATAAGCTTGGTTCAATTGAATCAGGAAAGCTTGCAGATTTAATTGCAGTCAAAGGAAATCCCATTGAAGACATCTCAGTATTAGAAAATGTTGATGTTGTCATTAAGGATGGTTTGCTTTACTAGAAATTGAGATTTCTATGAAAGTTAAAAATAAACTCAGACCAAATGCTTTGGCCATGGCCGGTTTTCTTGTGGGTGATACCAAGTCGACTATCAAAATGGTGAATTTATTGAAGTTCAAGAAAAAAGCATCTTATGAGGATGGAAGAGAGACTGATCTGACTGGAGAGGAAGCATATAGAATCTATGCCCATGAGGTGAGTACGATTCACTTACCAAAAGTGGGNGGGAGTATCATTTTTTCAGGTAAAGTCAGCAGACTTTTAATCGGTGAGGCTGAGGAGTTATGGGATATGGTTGCCATTGCAGAATATCCAAATAAAAAGGCAATGCTAAAGATGATTTCAGATAAAGATTACAGAGAATCTGAGAAACATCGNGCAGCAGGCCTTGAAGGTCAGCTTAACATTGAAACCATGGATTAAAGTTTTCCANTAGATTTGAAGACAGACGCAAAATCGCTCATGAAGCTTGCCTATGAACAGGCAATTAAAAGTGAGTCAAATGGCGAAGTGCCAGTTGGCGCTATCTATCTTCATGATAATCAAATCATCGCAGAATCGGGTAATGTCACCATTTCTAATCATGATCCATCTGGCCATGCAGAAATTATGGTCTTGAGAAAGGCCTCGGTAATAAGAAAGAATCATAGGATTGGTGGAACTTTGGTTGTTACATTAGAGCCTTGTGTGATGTGCATGGGAGCGATGATTCAAGCACGCATTGAAACATTGATTTTTGGTGCATTTGATCCACGATCAGGTGCCGCCGGGTCTGCATTTGATCTCTCTAACTCTCCTAAGTTGAATCATAAAATCAATGTAATTGGAGGAGTGATGGAGAATGAATGCAAGGATTTGATTCAGGGCTTCTTTCAATCAAAAAGATAGAACGAATTTATTCTGCAAATTTAGACAAAAAATTCAGGAAATTTGTCCTTTGCCCACCAGTATCAATATCACCAGAAGCCACAGTCATAATTGGATTTCTAACTCCAGCAAGCGCTTCTTTTAAAACTTGTTCGCTTGTTTTCACGAGGATATCGCAATTTGTCTTTTCAGATGAGACTTCTGCAATTTGATTTCTCAAAGTTATTGTTTTGATATTTCCAGAATCGAATTCAAAACACACCCTTTGCTTGATCCCTTTTGCTTTCTCTGGATTCAACCTTACAGAGAGAATATCAAAAAACATATCTATAGAAATCTCACTTAATAATTCACTGGTTTGTGGAAGCAATGGCTCTGCCTGATAATTGGCATTCAATTCATTGGCAGAGCTCAAAAAGTAGTTTCTCTTATTGGGATTGAGTGCACGATCTCCAATATATTGTATGGCTTCTTGCCTTAATTTTTTTGTGGAATCAATTTTATAATTCAATGCCAGTAAGCTATCACTTAATTGCAATGCCCACTGCATATCTTCACTTTCGACAGCTTTTTGCAGTGCTTCAAAAAGTTTTTCTTCGCCCCCTGANAGNATNGCAAGTCTTCTTGCATAATCTTCAGATGGCAATGGGTCAAGATTAGAAACATTTCCATCAAACCATCCAAGGTAACCATTAAATATACTTTTTACGGACCAACGAACAGTCCCATAAAACTCTCTTACAAATGGCGATGANGAGACTTCCGGTGGCAATTGAATCATATGTGATATTTCATCTGGAGAATGACCCTTATTCATAAGCCTGATCGTTTGGTCATGAACAAACTGTANGGCATCCCTGTAGATTGTGAGCGTTTCCAATACCTCTTCACCCTCGAGNGGTTTCGTATGACTTGGCAATAGATAATCAGGTTTGAGTGAACGCATGTGATCAAGGCTTTTGACCCAACTTTTAACATCTCTGTGAGGTGTGCCACGAATGGTGTATAGGTTTGGAAAGGTTCTATAGATATTGTCACCAGGCATCAGAGCTNTGTGTTTTGGTAACCAGACGAATAATTGGTCATTGGTTTCACCTGGCGCATGATAGAGTTCGATGTCGACACCAGCAATATTGATTTTTAGTTCATCGGTAAAAGTAATATTTGGTTTTATATANCCAATTGGACTTTGTGAGACTCCCAGATATGGTCCAATTCCAACATTAATGACATCACCTGAAGGNAGTTCAGTCCCNAACATCCTCGAGCTTCTTTTTGAGATAATTGGATTTAAAATTCCCATGATTCTTTCAACATACTTGCTTGTCGACTCATGAGCGATGACCATGGGTTTCTCTTCATCAAGATTATAGTAATAGGCAGCACCAAAAGTATGGTCACCATGATTGTGTGTATAAATGATTGCCTTTATTGGATTTGAGTTGATTTTACTGAAGTGTGAATACACTTCCTCTGCCTCAGCAACACTATCAGATGCGTCAATGATGATATTTCCATCGATACCCTCGACCATGATCGAATTCGCGATACCATAACCAACAGCCAGATGAAGGCCATTGTCAAAAGAGTAAACNTGCTTATCAAATTCATTGCTGTGCTGAATCAGNTCATCAAGGATGACTGTATCAATTTCTCGACTCAAGTCATCTTTAGAATCAGAACAACCCAATAAAAAAACAAGAGTGAANAGGAANAAAGATTTTTTCATGGAAATATGTGAAAGCATTTATTGGANCATAAACTTTATTTGATCCCATTAAAACTGAATCTCTTTAATCTAGCGNCTTTTTGANATCGCGATTTCTTTAAAATCAAGATTATTAAACTCAAATCTTTCTGCAACAATGAGTTCTTTATCAACTNTATATCTCCAGTCATAGTGCATTCCAAGCTCATCATTCTTTGGTGGNCGTATTTCAAAGATGACAGTATATGACTCATCGATTTTTCCAGGNAGCTTGATGTTTTTAGCATAGTGCAAATTGTCAGACATATTGACATGAGGGGTAAGCTTGTGAGTATCCGAAGAACCTGTGGTTTCATTGATTAATACCGCAGTAATATTCAGGTAAGCAACATGACCACCTTCTGGAGAGCCTTTTGGCGCATCACTTGACCAGTTTGCAAGAACTTCAATATGAACATCTGTTTCATTTTCACTGAGATAGTATTCTTCTGGCATGATTTCATCTTTGACTCCCCCTTCAAAAATCAAATCCACTCCTGGCTCAATAGATCCTGTTCCAATGATCATCTCAGCTTGTATTTCATGATTTTGAAATAAAACCAAGATGATAAAAAAGCCAATGAATTGATCTTTTAGTTTTTTNTCTAAGATTTTTGACATAAATAANCCCATCTAAAATTTTAAGTTTTACCATGATAGTGATAACCATTCTCATTTTAAATCTTTTTTTTGCGAATGANNNCTAACNGAAAAGATATTTCTTCAACGAGATTACAATCAGGGTATAATTTGGATTCTTATCCAACATGTATTTCGGACAAATGCCCTCGAAAAAAAAGTTATATAAAATAACATTTAGCAATCAAGGGAAGCTCTATGAGCTTTATGCAAAAGAAGTCTCTAATAGCAATCTTCTTGGCTTTATTGAAATTGAATCACTCGTTTTTGGGGAAAAAACATCGCTTGTTGTAGATCCGTCAGAAGAAAAAATAAAAACAGAGTTTGAGGGAGTCAAGAGAACTTATGTCCCAATGCATTCTGTGCTAAGAATNGATGAGGTTGATGAGCAAGGAGTCAGCAAAGTGAGTAAAGCAGAAGGAGATAATGTGACACAAATGCCCAATACTGTTTTTGTTCCCGATGATAAATCGAAAAGTTAATAAAAGTTAATTTGGATATAGAAGGATGATTGTAAAAGAGGGACCCGCATCGCATTCCCCATTCAAGCTTGAATCATTACTGAGACGTCTCCAAAGTATTGATCAAAATATTGATGATTTGGGTGCAAGGTTTATCCATCTTATTGATTCAAAGAATGACCCTGATGAAGANCAGGACCGAATCNTAGATTCGATTTTAGAGTATGGCCCAGACTGGCCTTTTGGAACTGATGAAGGGTNTAAAGTTTTTACCTTACCTCGTTTTGGAACCACTTCCCCATGGTCTAGCAAGGCAACAGATATCGCAAAAGTATGTGGACTTACNTCTATTGAAAAAATAGAAAGAGGAGTCGTCTTTACTCTCGCATTAAAAGACAAAGATTCAGCACCAAGCAAAGAAGCAATAGAAATGCTTTATGATCGAATGACAGAGGTCGTAATCACAGATCTTAANCAAGCAAAAGAAATTTTTTCTTCTCTAGAGCCGCAGCCATTTTCAGATGTGGATATATTATCTGATGGCAAGAAGGCTCTGGAGACTGCAAATATTGAGTTGGGATTGGCATTAAACAATGATGAGATTGATTACCTTTTGGAACAATTTACAAAATTGAATCGAAATCCAACCGATGCTGAACTCATGATGTTTGCACAGGCGAATTCAGAACATTGCAGGCATAAAGTCTTCAATGCAGATTGGGTCATTGATGGCGTTGATAAAGAAAGAAGTCTTTTTCAAATGATCAAAAATACTTATGAGGCCAGTTCTAGGAATGTTCTATCTGCTTATAAAGACAATGCTGCTGTTATCGCTGGACATAAAGCAGATTGGTTTTTGCCCCATCTCGATGATCAGAAATACGGAAGATTCCATGATGAGATTCATACNATGATGAAGGTTGAGACGCACAATCATCCCACCGCAATTTCACCATATCCCGGAGCCGCTACTGGCTCAGGTGGGGAGATCAGAGATGAAGCAGCAACAGGCAGGGGAGCAATGCCAAAAGCCGGTTTAACTGGTTTTAGTGTTTCGCACCTATTTATACCAGGGGATCTTCAATCTTGGGAAAAGACAATCGGTAAACCCGATCATATTGCATCAGCACTCGATATTATGCTCGATGGACCGATTGGTGGTGCTGCATACAATAACGAGTTTGGNCGACCCAATATTCTTGGTTATTTTAGAACCTTTGAGGAAGAAAATAAGGAAGAGTCNAATACTTCTTGGGGTTTTCATAAGCCCATNATGATTGTTGGTGGGATGGGTAATATTTCAGATTCATCTGTCAAAAAAAATGACATCGATGCCGGTTCTTTGATCATCGTTTTGGGTGGACCAGCCATGTTGATCGGATTGGGTGGCGGTTCAGCGTCATCTTTGAATGCCGGTAGCAGCGATAGCGAATTGGATTTTGCATCAGTGCAAAGAGACAATGCCGAACTGGAAAGGAGAGCCCAGGAAGTCATTACTCGTTGTTTTGCAATGGGTGTCCAAAATAAAGAAGACAATGCTAACCCAATCATACTCATACATGATGTTGGAGCTGGAGGTCTTTCAAATGCCATTCCAGAAGTTGCTGATCACAGCAAAATGTCCGCAGACATAAACTTGAGAGATATCGACAATGCTGAGCCTGGAATGAGCCCTCTGGAAATCTGGTGTAATGAGGCCCAAGAGAGATATGTTCTCTCCATTCACCCCGATGACTTGGAAGTATTTGATCAGGTTTGTAAGAGAGAACGATGTCCATATGCTGTTGTTGGAGAAGTTGCAACACATGGCAACTTAAGATTGAAAGACGAAGTTTATGATAATTATCCAATAGATATGCCAATGGATGTTTTATTCGGCAAGCCTCCCAAAACAAAACTAGAAATTNCTTCAGAGCAAAAATCGATCATTGATGATGGTCTAAAAGGCATTGATATTGAGGAAGCAGCTTTAAAGATTTTAAGATTCCCAACTGTTTCAGATAAAACTTTTTTGATTCATATCGGAGATCGAACAGTTGGTGGTTTGGTCTCACAAGATCAGTTTGTTGGTCCATGGCAAGTTCCTGTGAGTGATGTAGCGGTTACATTGAAAGATCACTTTGGTGTTCAAGGTGAAGCCATGGCAATGGGTGAAAGATCCCCAATCGCAGTTCATAACGCCGCAGCTTCAGGAAGGATTGCTGTGGGAGAAGCAATCACAAATATTCTCTCAGCGCCCATTGGTGATATTGCAGATATAAAACTTTCTGCAAATTGGATGTCTTCAATCATGACAGACAGACTCAAGCAGGATCTATATGAAACAGTCGAAGCCATTTCAGTTGATTTTTGTAGCAAAATTGGGATCACCATCCCTGTGGGAAAGGATTCACTCTCCATGCAAACATCATGGGTAAACGAAGAAAAACAATATAAAAACACTGCTCCACTCTCTTTAGTTATTTCTGCATTTTCTCCCATTGATGATGTGAATAATGTCATCACACCACAATTGAAAGATAAAAGTGAGAGCATCTTATTGTTGATTGATCTCGGACAAGGGCAAAATCGAATGGGTGGTTCATGCTTGTCTCAAATTTACAACCGCAGTCTAGGCGAAACGCCAGATATCGAGAACCCAGAGGTTCTTAAGAAATTTTTCAATGCGATTACAAAATTAAAATCCAGAATGCTGATTCAGGCATACCATGATCGATCTGATGGAGGCCTTTTTGCATGTGTCTCAGAGATGGCGTTTGCAGGTAACATGGGCCTTGATTTGTCACTTNAAGCAGCAAATCAAGAAGAGTTGCTTAAATTGTTATTTTCTGAAGAGTTGGGTTGCGTCATTCAGATTCAAAATGGTGATCTAGATGATGTTTTAGATATTCTGAATGAAGCTTCTTTATCAAATTCTATATATCCAATCGGAACAGTTGTAAAAGATAAGCAAATCAGTATTAAGAATAATGAATTTAACCATTCATTTGACCTAAAAACACTCCGGCAAGCTTGGTCAAAAATGTCTTATGAAATGCAAAAACTCAGAGATAACCCAGAGACCGCTGAGGAAGGATTTAAAAAAATATTAGATGTAAATGACCCAGGATTAAATCCTAAGATTAAATTTGGTCCAACTCAGATTGACTATAAACGTCTAACTAAATCGAGTCCAAAAGTAGCAATACTCAGGGATCAAGGGGTCAATAGCCAAATTGAGATGGCAGTGGCATTCAATAAAGCTGGTTTCAATGCATATGATATTCATATGACTGACATATTGAATGGTCAAGTCAATTTAGATCAATACATTGGTTTGGTTGTATGCGGAGGATTTTCATATGGTGATGTTTTAGGTGCTGGAGGTGGCTGGGCAAAGTCAGTGTTATTCAATGAAAATGCACAAAATCAATTTAAAACTTTCTTTCATAGGGAGGAAACATTCAGTCTTGGCATATGCAATGGTTGCCAGATGATGTCTCAGCTGAAAGATCTGATTCCAGGTGCAGATCACTGGCCCAGATTTGTCAGAAACCTGTCTGAGCAGTTTGAAGCAAGGCTGAATATGGTAGAAGTTTTAGAATCAAATTCAATTTTTCTGAATGGAATGGAAGGCTCAATGATTCCAATTGCAACATCACATGGAGAAGGACGCGTTCAGTATTCAAATGATGGCGATATGAATGCATTGATAGAGGCAAGCGGTGTGACCATAAGGTATGTTGATAATTTTGGCCAACCAGCCATACATTATCCAGACAATCCCAATGGTTCAGAGTCAGGCTTTGCAGGATTTTGTTCCGAGGATGGGCGATCTACAATCATGATGCCTCATCCTGAAAGGGTAATGAGAGCAGAACAGTTTTCATGGTGTCCAGATGATTGGAAAGATCATGGACCTTGGGCTAGATTTTTTGTCAATGCAAGAGATTGGATCGGTTAGCCAACTATTTTATAAAAATCATCGAACTATTTATATGAAGTGAGTAGAATTTCTATTCTATGTGTGAGGAATTATGACTTTTTCAGAAACATTATCAAAACTTGATTCAGAACTTGCTTCTGCAATTGAGTCAGAACAAAAGAGGCAAGAGGAGCATATCGAGCTGATTGCTTCTGAGAACTATACCTCTAAGGAGGTCATGGAGATCCAAGGCTCGGTTCTGACAAATAAATATGCAGAAGGTTACCCAGGTAGAAGATACTATGGTGGCTGCGTTCATGTTGATGAAGCTGAAGTGCTTGCAATTGAGAGAGTCAAGCAACTCTTCGATGCCGATTATGCAAATGTTCAACCGCATTCTGGCTCGCAGGCCAATATGGCTGTTTACATGTCTCTTCTTGATCATGGAGATAAAATTCTTGGCATGAGCCTTTCAGATGGAGGACATCTTACACACGGAGCAAAAGTTAACTTTTCTGGTCAAATGTATGAGTTTTTCTCATATGGAATCAATCCTGATACTGGAAGGATTGACTATGATCAAGTCTCTAAACTTGCCGAGACGCACCGTCCAAAAATGATTGTCGCTGGTTTTTCTGCATACTCAAGATTAGTCGACTGGAATGTTTTCAGAGATATTGCTGACTCTATTGGTGCTTATTTCATGGTAGATATGGCTCATGTCTCAGGGCTGATAGCTGGAGGTTGTTATCCAAATCCAGTTCCAATCGCTGATGTAACAACTTCAACGACCCATAAAACACTCAGAGGGCCCAGAGGCGGAATCATTCTTGCGCGTGAAAATGAAGACATACAAAAGGCAATCAATAAGCAAGTATTCCCAGGTACACAGGGCGGACCTTTAATGCATGTTATTGCTGCCAAAGCTCATGCATTCAATGAAGCGCTTAAACCAGAGTTCAAGACTTATCAAGAAGCTGTGGTAAAGAATGCAAAAGCCATGGCATCAAGGTTTCAAGAACATGGATATCAGATTGTATCCGATGGAACAGATTGTCATCTATTTTTGGTTGATCTAAGCAATACAGATATCACTGGCGCCGATGGTGAGAGAGTATTGGGAGAGGCAAATATCACTCTAAATAAAAATTCAGTTCCAAATGAACAAAGGTCACCGATGATAACCAGTGGGCTAAGAATTGGTTCACCGGCCATTACAACAAGAGGATTTGGTGTTTCAGAGGCAGAGTATGTTGTAGATCTGATTCATGAAGTTCTGAGCGATATCAATAATCAAAGCAATATTTCTTCTGTGAAGAATAAAGTTAAGGATCTCTGTAAGGGTTTTCCAGTTTACCTTCAGTAAGTCACTTCCATGTATTGTCCTTTTTGTGGTCACCAAGAAACCAAAGTGGTTGATTCAAGGTTGGCCGGAGATGGATATCAAACTCGAAGAAGAAGAGAGTGTATTGAATGTAGCGAGAGGTTCACAACGTTTGAATCTGCTGAGTTGGTATTACCAAAATTAATTAAAAGAGATGAATCCAGAGAGCCTTTCAATGAGTCAAAACTGAGAGCNGGAATTCTTGTTGCAACAGAAAAAAGGCCAATCAGCAGCGAATCCATTGAAGAACTGATCTCAAGAATCATTCGAAAGGTTCAAAAATTAGGAGAAAGGGAGATACAATCGAGAACCCTGGGGGAAATTGTGATGCTTGAATTGAGAGAGATTGATGAGATTGCCTTTGTTCGGTACGCATCAGTCTATAGAAGATTCCAAGATATTGAGGAATTTGAGAAAGAAATTGAATCTTTGAGAGATACACCATCTGCAGCAGACAGTCGCTCTCAAATTTCAATCTTTCCNGAAGAAGATGAATCATGAATCAGTTACAACAAAAAGAACACATGTATAGATGCATTGAGCTTGCGAAGAATGGAATACATACATGCAAGCCAAATCCCAGAGTTGGATGTGTGATCGTAAAAGATGAGAAAATAATTGGAGAGGGGTGGCACAAGAAAACTGGAGGAGATCATGCTGAAATAATGGCGCTCAAGAATTGCGAAGTGAATCCAGAGGGTTCAGTCGTTTTCATTTCTCTTGAGCCATGTACCCACAAAGGTAGAACTGCTCCATGCATTGAGGCTTTAATTGATGCAAAGGTCTCAAAAGTAATTTTTTCCTCTTTGGATCCCAATCCCAAAGTTTCTGGTAAAAGCATTGATATTTTGAGTGCAGCAGGCATTGAAGTTTCACATGGGTTACTTGAAGAAGAATCCAGTGAGCTAAATATTGGATTCTTTCAAAGGATGAAATGCAATAGGCCATTTATTAGAAGCAAGATCGGATCAAGTTTGGATGGAAAAATTGCACTTTCCAATGGAGAAAGCAAATGGATCACATCAGCAGAATCTCGTGAAGATGTTCAGAATCTCAGAGCGAGAAGCTGTGCGATNATGACCTCAAATCAAACGGTNCTNCTAGATGACCCATCTTTAAATGTGAGAATCAATAATTTTTCGGATGATGATCAACCACTNAGAGTTGTGATCGATTCGACTATGCAGTGCACNGGCAATGAGAAGATCTTTCAATTGCCTGGTGAGACAATGATTCATTCTAAAAGAGTCGATGAAGCATTGTTTGAGCATCTTGCATCGATAGAGATCAATAATGTCCTCGTAGAAGCTGGACCCAGAATGAATGGAGCTCTTCTTGAGTTAAATTTGATTGATGAGTTAATAATCTATATGGCCCCATGTATACTTGGCCCCGATGCAATTGATATGTTTGATTCACCAGTCATCAAAAAACTATCGGATCGATACTCTTTTACTGTTAAAGATCTAACTTCAATTGGACCTGATATGAAAATAACTTTGAGGAAAGAGAATGTTTAGTGGAATAGTCCAGGGCCAGGCCATTTTGTCTTCCAAGGAAGATAAGGAGTCGATCGTGACAATGGAATTTGCAACCACTGCATTTAACCCGGTTGATTTAGATCTGGGAGCCAGTATTGCAATCAATGGAGTTTGCCTGACTGCCACATCATTAAATAAAGATTCTTTCTCAGTTGATGTTTCAACAGAAACGCTAAAATGTACTAATTTAGGTGAGCTTGAGTTAGGTGATGTGGTTAATATTGAACAATCGCTTAAGCTCGGTGATAGCATTGATGGCCACTTTGTTTTCGGCCATGTGGATGAGGTATCTACAGTTCAGAAGATAGAGGAATTGGATCAAACAAGGATACTTCATTTTTCATTAAGTGAAGAGGGCATGAAATTTGTTGTTAAAAAAGGATCAATAGCAATTAATGGGGTGAGTTTGACAGTCAATGCGGTTAATGATTCTGGCTTTGAGGTGATGATCATTCCTCATACTTTAGAAAAAACAACATTCAATGAATTTAAAAAGGGTACTCGAGCGAACATAGAATATGATATGTTGGCACGCTATGTTCAAAATCTGAAGGATTGACTGAATGACCGATACATTAAAAAAGACTGAAGCAGAGTCAGCATTAGAATTTTCCTCGGTGGAGGAAATCGTTGCCGATCTTCGCATTGGAAAGATGGTTATTATTGTTGATGATGAAGAAAGAGAGAATGAAGGCGACCTTCTCATGGCTGCAGATAAGGTCACACCAGAAGACATCAACTTTATGGCCAAATATGGCAGAGGATTGATTTGTTTAACACTCACTCAATCAAGATGCAGTCTTCTCAGGCTTCCTTTGATGGCAACTCAGAATACAGGCTTGGAAGAAACCAATTTCACGGTTTCAATTGAGGCAAGCGAAGGAGTCACGACTGGAATATCAGCTCATGATAGGGCTCGAACCATCAGGGTAGCAACCGCTCCAGGCGCCCAACCTTCAGATATCAAACAACCAGGACATATTTTTCCTCTGATGGCTAAGCCAGGTGGGGTTTTGACTAGAGCAGGACACACAGAAGCAGGATGTGACTTTACTAGGCTTGCAGGATTGAGTCCGGCTGCTGTGATTGTAGAGATTCTCAATGATGACGGGACAATGGCTAGGAGACCAGACTTAATAGAGTTCTCAAGGCATCATGATATTAAGATTGGCACAATAGCTGATCTAATTCGATATCGGGTTTCAAATGAGCAATCCATCGAGAGAATCAGTGAGCAGGAAGTAGAGACAGAATTTGGGAAATTCAAGCTACTGACATTTGAAGACCATATCAATCGAGATGTTCATTTTGCATTGGTTAAAGGAGATATCACTGATCAATCAAGCCCACTTGTTAGGGTGCATGTTGAGAATTCTCTTCGCGATTCGATTGGAATTGATCATCAATCACTGGGTTGGCCAATGAAATCTGCTTTAAAGCAGTTATCAAAAGAAGAAGAGTCTATATTGGTAGCACTCTGTTATTCATCTCAACCGAAAGACTTCATAGAAATGGTCAAAGCAATTCAGGCAGAAGATTTTGATGATGAGGAAGCACAGGCTGAATCATCAGTTCTTAGAACTTATGGCACAGGTTCACAAATATTGAGAGATATTGGTGTCAAAAGAATGAGGGTTTTGAGTGAACCTAAAAAAATGCAAGCAATATCTGGTTTTGATCTTGAAATAACAGAATATGTTGATAAGGAATAACTGAGTAATGGATAAATCATCAATCAAGATCTGCATTATCGCCTCTCAATTCAATGAGCTCATTGTTGATAGCTTGATCAAGAGTTCAATTCAAACTTTAGAAAAAAATGGATATCAATCTGATCCTGAGATTTTCAAAGTACCCGGAGCATATGAGTTACCCCTGGCAGTCAAGAATGTTGCAGAAAAGAAAAAACCAGATGGAATCATCGCTTTGGGTGCAATTGTCAGAGGAGCGACACCACATTTTGATTATATTGCAACTGAGACAGCGGCAGGTCTGACTAAGGTCAGTTTAGAATCGAATATTCCAGTTGGTTTTGGTGTCCTTACATGCGACACAATGGAGCAGGCCATAGAGAGGTCTGGCGAGGGTTCAGGTAATAAAGGAATTGAATCAACTGAAGCCGTTCTTGGAATGATAGAGTTTCTTGCAACTCTATAAAATAGATAATAATCCTATCTTTGCATAGGAAGCGACTATGATAAATCTTAAATCAATCAATGATGAAATCCATGGCTTTGATAGAGGATCATCAGTATGCATTGGAGTGTTTGATGGTCTTCATTTGGGTCATCAAGAATTGATTAGGAGAACAACCCAGTTTGCAAGAGAGAAAGATCTTTCTTCCATCTTGTTTACATTTGAGCCTTCACCAAATGAGTATTTTAGCAAAGATAAACCTCAACCCAAATTGACTACACTACAGGAAAAGAATCAATATCTTAGAAAGAGTGAAATTGATTGTCTTTATTGCCCTCCATTTGATCAGGATATGGAAAATTTGACTCCATTGGAATTTGTAAAACAACACCTCATAGAAAAACTGAATGCAAAACATGTTGTGGTAGGAGTAGATTTTCATTTTGCTAAGAATAGGACTGGTAGCATAGAAACTCTTAGAGAACTTGGTCTTGAATATGGATTTACTGTTGATGCAGTCGAATTCATTACACAACAAGGAAGCAAGATTTCGAGCACAACTATAAGACAATCACTACTTGATCAAGACATTGAGAATGCAAATAAAATGCTTGGAAGACCTTACTCGGTTTTGGGTAAAATTATGAAAGGAAAACAAATTGGACGAACGATCGGCTATCCAACTGCCAACATCAATATTTCCAAGCGAGATATACTCTTAAGAGGTGTTTTTTGTGTTAAAGCAATAATTGAAGATGGCACAAAAGAATACAATGGATTGGCAAATATAGGATTTAAACCAACTGTCGATGGGACTGAACTGACTTTAGAGGTCCACTTACTAGATTTTGATATGGATATATATGGCTCTGACATTCAAATTGATTTCATGCATCGAATTCGAGGAGAAAAGAAATTTAAAGATTTGGATGAGCTTTCCAATCAAATCAATGAAGATGCAAAAAAAGCAGATGAATTTTTTGCAATGAATCAGTGATAATAAAATCATGTCTAATGAGAAAAATGAAAAGCGTTTTGAAGGAAAGGGGAGAGTAGGCTCAAGACAACTTTTGCTTCAAGTTCTGTACCAGCATCAAAAAAACGATGATGATGTTGCTATATTGATGAGTCAATCATCTCAACTGAAAGAATATAAAAGAATTGATCAAGAATATTTCAAACTATTGCTTGAAGGCATTGTTCTATCAAAAGATGATCTTGAGAAAATGATCGCCCCGCATATTGATAGACCAATTGATCAAATTGATTCAATTGAAAGAGCGATTATCTGGATTTCAGTCTATGAGATCTCAAATATTGATATTCCTAATTCGGTTGTCATTAATGAAGCCATAGAGTTAGCAAAGTCATTTGGATCAGAAACCAGTTTTCAATATATCAATGCTGTTCTNGACTCTTATTGTCAATCAATCAAGTCCTAATAAAAATGAAAGAAGATGATGTAATAACTCTGATCAGGGATACGTTTTCTTCTGTTTCAGAAGATGTGAAGCTTTCAGTTGGAGATGATGGATCGGTTGTTGAGGTTGAAGAAGGAATGGAATTGGTTACAGTTTTAGACACCATAGCAGTTGGGACGCATTATCTTCCCAAAACTTCATCAGACTCAATTGGGCATAAAGTTATTGCAGTTAATTTGAGTGATATGGCAGCCATGGGCGCACAGCCAAAGTGGGCACA
Source organism: Gammaproteobacteria bacterium (assembly GCA_002718375.1). The sequence continues at coordinate 9,217 of PBEI01000007.1, read as the reverse complement.
TCTCAGTTTAAGTATTCCAAATCCAGACAAAGCATGGATTGATAAATTCATTGAAGGTGCCAAAGCGTTGGCATCAAAACATGGTTTAGTAATTATTGGTGGGGATACAATTAAGGGGCCTGAGATGGTTTCATTATCCATTCAGGGTTTGGTAAATAAAGGCAGTTATGTAACTCGCAAAAATGCAAATATTGGAGATCTAATATATGTAACAGGTTATTTAGGAAGTGCTTCTTTTGGTTTGCATTTATTGAAGTCTGACTTGAGTGAACCAGAGATATGCATCAAAGATTTTAATTTTCCTGAGCCAAGAGTCAGTGAGGGGCTTTTCCTATCGGATTATGCATCTTCAATGATCGATATATCAGATGGATTTCAAACGGATTTATCAAAATTGGCGAAAGCGTCAAATGTGGGTTTTACTGTCAATATCGATCAGTTGCCAATAAGGAGAGAGATACTGGAAATTGATTCTGAAGATGCCATTTCACTGGCTTTATCTGGGGGCGATGATTATGAGTTATGTTTTACGATTCCAAAAGAGAAGAGGAATGAGTTTGAGCAAAAATGGCATGCTAGATTCAATACCAGGCTCAGTCATGTCGGAACGGTTACCACATCATTGGAGCGGTATAAATATAATGGGCAGGACTATATGATTGAAAAAAGAAATTTTGAACACTTCTGAACTCATATGAAGCTAAACGATTTAAAAAATCCATATATGTTGTTTTCAAGTGGCTTCGGTATAGGTTTGATTCCGATTGCACCTGGTACATTTGGCTCTGGTTTTGGCTTGTGTCTCTATATCTACTTGGCACATTTCTATCTTCCAGCCGTATTTGTTTATCTTTTTCTTTTGGTTTTATTATTGATTGCTTGGTTTGCGATCAATGAGAGTTTAAAGACTATCGGCAAAGGAGATCATCCCGCAATCGTGATTGATGAAATCATTGGCATGATGTTTGTTGCGACTGTTCTGCCTGCCGATCCTTACTGGGCTGTTGCCGCTTTTCTGATATTTCGTTTCTTTGACATCATGAAACCCTTTCCAATCAACGTAGTCGATAGAAAATTCAAGAATGCATTTGGGATTCTCCTGGATGACATCATTGCATCAGGCTATTCCATCGCGCTGATATTGATTACAAGAAAATTACTGGGATAGGGTCTCGTCAGAATCTTTTAACTCATCACCCATTAAGACTTTTATTTTCAGCTCAGCTTCCTCAAGGGTCTTTTGACACTCTCTTGAGAGTTTTATACCTTTTTCAAATTTCTTGAGTGCATCATCTAGATCTAATTCACCNGACTCTAATTCTNCTAGAATNNCTTCTAGTTCATGCAATTTTGATTCTATGTTTGTATTGGATTTTTTAGGNGGTGTCATNTNTTCTAATTATANCTAAATGTGATGAATTTAATATTGTTCATTTTGGGATTTTTATATAAAATTAGAACCATTCTAATAGTTAGTTAAGAGGGGAATATTTAATGTCNAAAGACAATGAAAGNAAATGTCCTGTGATGCANGGTGCATTGACAACAAACAGTGCTTCAGGCACTTCAAACAAAGATTGGTGGCCAAATCAGTTGGATTTGTCCATTCTTCATCANCATGACCANAAGTCTGATCCAATGGANGATGGATTTGATTATAGGGAAGAATTTAAAAAACTAGACTTTGATGCTCTAAAAAAAGATCTAAATGATCTAATGACAGATTCCCAAGATTGGTGGCCAGCAGATTATGGACATTATGGCCCTTTCTTCATTAGGATGACTTGGCATGCTGCTGGTACATACAGAATTGGAGATGGCCGAGGCGGAGGCGGTACTGGAAATCAACGTTTTGCTCCACTGAACAGTTGGCCAGATAATGGAAACTTAGACAAAGCTAGACGCCTTCTTTGGCCAGTCAAGAAAAAATATGGTAATAAAATCAGCTGGGCAGACTTATTGATACTTGCTGGCAATGTGGCCATTGAATCTATGGGTGGAAAAACTTTTGGATTTGGTGGTGGTCGGCCAGATATATGGGCACCAGAAGAAGATATTGATTGGGGTGCTGAGAGAGAATGGCTTGCAAATGAGCGATACTCTGGAGAGAGAGACTTAGCAAATCCACTTGGAGCTGTGCAAATGGGTTTAATTTATGTTAATCCGCAAGGCCCCGATGGTGAACCAGACCCTATAGCCAGTGGTAAAGATGTCAGAGAAACATTCAGTCGAATGGCTATGAACGACGAGGAAACTGTTGCCCTGGTTGCTGGAGGTCATACTTTTGGTAAGGGACATGGTGCTGGACCTGAGGAGCATGTGAGTGCAGAACCAGAGGGCGCATCACTTGAAAACATGGGATTTGGTTGGATGAGCGACCACAAATCAGGAATTGGTAGCGATACCATTACCAGTGGTTTTGAAGGCGCTTGGACGGCTAAACCGACAACATGGGATAATGGCTACTTTGATCTTTTATTTGGTTATGAGTGGGAGAAGGTAGAAACACCATCCGGCAAGATTGTCTGGCATGCCATAGATCAGAAAGAAGAAGACATGGCTCCAGATGCTGAGGATCCTTCAGTTAGAGTTCCTACGATGATGACTACTGCTGACATGTCAATGAGAGAAGATCCAATCTACAGAGAGATCTCAAAGCGTTTTCATGAAAATCCTGATGAATTTGCAGATGCTTTTGCCAGAGCATGGTTTAAGCTTTTGCATCGTGATATGGGGCCACGTTCTCGTTATCTAGGACCTGAAGTACCTGATGAAGAGTTAATTTGGCAAGACCCTGTTCCTCAAGGCAATAATGATTATGATGTGGATGCGATCAAAGCTAAACTCTCAGACTGTGGTCTGAGCATTCAAGAAATGGTCGAAACTGCCTGGGCTAGTGCATCGACATTTAGAGGTTCTGACTTAAGAGGGGGAGCAAATGGATCTCGAATTCGTCTTGCTCCACAAAAAGATTGGGAAGCCAATAAGCCAGAACAGCTTGCAAGAGTTCTTGGTGTATATGAATCAATTGCTTCAGAGTCTAATGCCTCCTTGGCAGATGTTATTGTACTTGGTGGAAACGTTGGTATTGAGAAAGCCTCTGGCGCTCAAGTTCCATTCACACCAGGCCGAGGTGACGCCAGCGAGGAGCAAACTGACACTGACTCATTTGATGCTCTTGAGCCAATTGCTGATGGTTTTCGTAATTTCCAAAAAGAAGGCTCCAGCCTTCCNTCTGAGGAAATGATGCTTGATAAAGCTCAACTACTTGGTTTAACTGCACCTGAAATGACAGTGCTCATAGGAGGTATGAGAGCTCTGGGTATAAGTTCAAATAATCATGGAGTCTTTACAGAAACACCTGGAAAATTAACAAATGATTTCTTTGTTAATCTTCTAGATATGGGTGTTGAGTGGAAATCAACAGGTGAGAACTCTTATGAAGCCATTGACCGTCAGTCAGGCGACAAAGTAAGAACAGCAACTAGGGTAGACTTGGTCTTTGGATCTAATTCACAACTTAGAGCAATTGCTGAAGTTTATGCTTCTGATGACTCAAAAGAGAAGTTTGTTNCAGATTTCGTTNCTGCTTGGAATAAGGTGATGAACGCAGATCTGACCTAAACTCAAAAAACCATGCAAAAAAAAGGGGGATGNATTAATGCAACCCCTTTTTTTTATTTAACAAATACTTAATTTTTTTTGACAGCCAGAATAAATAAGCTCAAATAGATGCCAATGCTCTTGATTCAACTTACTTTCTCACGAATAATGAAGGACCATGACGAAGGATTATAATGCCTCAGACATCGAGGTCCTCAGTGGGCTTGAACCGGTTCAAAAAAGACCCGGTATGTATACCNACACNGACTGTCCAAATCACTTAGCATATGAGGTCATCGATAATAGCGTAGACGAGGCTATTGCAGGCTATTGNAAAACAATTCAAGTGGATCTTTATAAAGATGGCTCTATTCAAGTCAGAGATGATGGACGAGGCATGCCCGTTGATGATCATCCTGAGGAAAAAATACCTGCTGTCGAATTAATCTTAACTAGGCTTCATGCAGGCGCAAAATTTGATAACAAGAGCTATAAGTTTTCTGGAGGATTGCATGGTGTTGGTGTTTCTGTGGTCAATGCNCTCTCAANGAATCTAGAGGTATGGATCAAAAGAGGTGGGCAAGAATACAATATGAGCTTCAGCAATGGTGACAGGACATCAGAGCTTGAGATCGTTGATAGTGTTGGAAAAGCCAACACTGGAACAGCCATACGCTTCTGGCCAAATGAGTCGTATTTTGATTCAGCCGATATAAGACTTGATGAAATAAAACATAACCTTCGTGCAAAAGCAGTTCTATGTCCAGGACTAAAAATTAAATTTAAAGACGAAGCGACTGGCGAAAAATGTGAATGGGAGTATCAAGAAGGAGCCAGTGAATATCTGGTCGAAATGCTTGAAAATATTGAATGCATTCCATCAATTCCGTTTTCTGGTAAAGCAAATTCAGATGAACAAGAGCTTGAGTGGAGCATGACATGGCCTGATAGAGATCATGAAGGTATTCAAGAATCCTATGTCAATCTGATACCCACCAAACATGGTGGGACGCATGTGTCAGGCTTTAGATCAGGATTATCAGAGTCAGTGAAAGAGTTTGCTGATTACCGGAATCTTCTACCGAGAGGTGTAAAACTTTCACCTGAAGATGTTTGGATGGGTCTGAGCTANATTNTTTCAGTCAGAATTGAGGATCCACAATTCTCAGGACAAACNAAAGAGAAACTCAGTTCGAGAGCTGTTTCAGGTTTTGTTACAGGCCTCATTAAAGATGCTTTCACGCTTTGGTTGAATCAACATCCNGAAGCGGGAGATCAAATTGTCGCAAGGGCAATTGANAATGCTCAAAAAAGAGCCAAAAAGAATGTAAAGGTAAAACGAAAGAAGGCCACAGGTGGACCAACATTGCCNGGCAAACTCGCAGACTGTACGAGCGACGAGCCTGATCTTTGNGAATTATTTATTGTTGAAGGTGATTCTGCTGGCGGATCTGCAAAGCAAGCCAGAGATAGAGTCTTTCAGGCAATTCTTCCACTNCGNGGAAAAATTCTTAANAGTTGGGAAGTCGATGAGAGCAATCTACTTTCTTCTCAAGAAATCAGCAATATCTCNCAGGCACTGGGTGTTGAGCCTGGGGCCNATGAGCTTGGTAATCTTCGATACCATAAAATTTGNATACTTGCAGATGCTGATTCGGATGGACTCCATATCGCAACATTGATTTGCGCNCTGTTNTTGAAACATTTTAGAAAATTGGTCGAAGATGGTCATGTCTACGTATCAATGCCACCTTTGTATCGAATCGATGTTGGAAAAGAGGTGCATTATGCGCTTGATGAGACTGAGAAGGATTCGATTTTAAAGGCATTAGAAAAAAAGAAGCCAAATACGAAAACAACCGTTACTCGCTTTAAAGGTCTAGGTGAAATGAGTCCAGTTCAATTGAGAGAGACAACCATGCTTCAAGATTCTAGGAGGCTTGTGAAGCTGACCATTGATAATGCATCATATACAGAAGAGCTTATGGATAAATTAATGGCAAAAAAACGCTATACAGATCGAAAAGAATGGCTTGAAGAAAAGGGCAATTTGGCAGAAATATAAATGGGTAAACAAGAAGAAATGGATTTTAATAAAACAGGAGGAGGATCAAAATCTGATTCTCAACCACTCAGTGAGTTTGTAGAGAAGGCATACCTTGATTATTCAATGTATGTCATTCTTGATCGTGCACTCCCGTTCATAGGAGATGGTCTAAAACCTGTCCAGAGGAGAATCATATTTGCCATGTCTGAGCTGGGCCTTTCTGCTCAATCAAAGCCGAAGAAATCTGCAAGAACAGTAGGAGATGTTCTTGGAAAATATCATCCACATGGTGACACCGCATGTTATGAGGCAATGGTCAACATGGCACAAGACTTCTCATATCGATATCCATTGATCATTGGCCAAGGCAACTGGGGCTCATATGATGATCCAAAATCATTTGCTGCCATGAGGTATACCGAAGCAAAGCTGAGCGCATATACAAAGTTGATGTTGAGCGAGCTTGGTCAAGGGACAACCGATTGGAAACCAAATTTCGATGGCACACTCAAGGAGCCTGAATTCCTTCCTTCCAGATTACCCAACCTCATTCTCAATGGTGTTACTGGTATTGCTGTGGGTATGTCAACCGACATTCCGCCACATAACATCAAGGAAATAGCTTATCTATTGGATAAATTGATTAAAAATCCAGACATTTCATTGGGTCAACTCACAAGGATTACAAAGAATTTTCAAGGACCTGATTTCCCATCAGGTGGAGAGATGATTTCTACGCCAGAGGAGCTTAAACAGATTTACGCCACTGGGAATGGAAGTGTCAAAATCAGAGCCAAGTATAAAAAAGAAAAAAATCAGCTTGTCATCACTCAGCTTCCTTATCAAGTGTCAGGCAATAAGATCATTGAGCAAATTGCCACACAAATGAAAGACAAGAAGTTGCCATTGATTACAGATATCAATGATGAATCTGATCACGAAACACCCATCCGAATTGTCCTTACACCCAAATCCAATAGAGTGAAAACCGATGAATTGATGGGTCATCTTTTTGCAACCACAGATCTAGAAAAGAATGTAAGAGTGAATATGAATTTGATTGGCCTCGATGGAAGACCAAGGGTCTTTGATCTCAAAGCATTGTTGTCAGAATGGATAGAATTCAGAACACAAACTGTGACCAGAAGGCTTCAGTTCAGACTAAATGAAGTAGAGTCAAGGCTTCATATATTAGAGGGTCTCATGGCCGCCTATTTAAATCTTGATGAGGTCATTAGGATCATCCGAGAGGAGGATGATCCAAAATCAAAGTTGATCAAGAAGTTCAAACTTACAGAGATACAAGCTGAGGCAATTTTGAATTTAAGACTTAGGAATTTAGCCAAGCTGGAAGAGGAGAAAATTCTCACAGAAAAAAATGATCTTGAGAAAGAACAAAGTGAATTGAAAAAAATACTCAAGAGCAAGAAAAAAATAAATGAACTCATTCAAAATGAGATCAAGCAAGACACAAAAGATTTCGGCGATGATCGAAGAACAACCTTAAACGAATCAGCGATCACCTCGCAAGCCCTTGATCAAACTCAACTTGCGAGCAGTGATCCAGTGACGATTGTCTTATCAAAGGCTGGTTGGGTTAGAGCTGCAAAAGGGACTCTTGATGACCCTCGTTCTCTCAATTATAAATCTGGAGATGATTATTTGTCTTCAGTCCCTGGAAGAAGCAACCAGTTTGCAGTATTTATAGACAGCACAGGAAGAGTATATAGTATTGTTGCCGATACCCTTCCTTCAGCCAGAAGTAATGGCGAGCCCTTGTCCAGTAGGCTCAATCCACCTGATGGCGCTTATTTTGCAGGCGTCATTTCAGGTGATCCAAGTCAACATTGGTTATTGTCTTCGAGCGCCGGATATGGTTTTTTTGTTAAATTGGAAGATCTTTATACCAAAAATAGAAAAGGCAAGACATGCCTGAGTGTAAAAGGCTCTGAAGTATTAATCCCTTCGAATGCCACCTCAGTTGGATATCCAGAAGAAACATATGTTGCAGCTGCAAATTCAGCTGGTAAATTGCTTATTTTTAAAAGCAATGAATTGATGGAGATGAGCAAAGGAAAGGGATTGAAAATCATTGGGATTAATTCAAAGAAATTTAAAGAAGGAAAAGAAAAGATGGTTTCAGCCATTGTCATTGGACCAAAAGATTCGATTCGGGTTTATAGCGGTAAAAAACCNAAAATCATCAGGCCCGATGAATTNGAAAATTATATGAGTGAAAGAGGGAAAAGAGGACGATCGGTTCCTCCATTTAAGAAAATTGATTCCCTTGAAGTTGAGCCAAGATAAGGAGTATCNAATGGTGATGTACAATAGCGGAGACTTAAAGTCAGGACTAAAGGTTCTCATAGATGGTGAGCCCTACAATATTNTGGAAAGTGANTTTCATAAGCCAGGCAAAGGTCAAGCNTTCAANAAGGTTAAGCTAAAGAATCTTAAAAATGGAAAAGTTCTCGAAAAAACAGTCAAGATAGGTGTATCACTTGAGGCAGCAGANGTNATGATCAGNGAGATGCAATACTTATATAATGACGGAGATCAGTGGCACTTCATGGATACAGATAGTTATGAGCAGATTGGCATAGCTAAATCAGTTCTGGATGAGATACTTATTTGGCTCAAAGAAGAAAGCATTTGCGAGGTCACGATTTGGAACGAACAAGCGATTGCAGTGGAGCCTCCTAATAATATCGATGTAAAGGTTACAGAAACTGATCCTGGGCTAAGAGGTGATACAGCACAGGGCGGTGTTAAACCGGCTATTGTTGAAACAGGNGCTTCNATNCGTGTTCCATTGTTTATTGAGGAGGGCGAGATTATTAAAGTCGATACCAGAACNGGTGAATANTTATCGAGGGTNAAATAATGANTTCACAAAANATAATNTACTATCTCATTGTTGCCTTAATGGTGATATCGATTCTTTNCGGAATTAAGAATATTTTTCAGCCCTTTTAATTCCCTTTTCTGTCGTCTTTCTTTTCAGAAGGGGAGACTCGATTGCTGAAATATTTAAATGATTTCACCAAGAAAATTACAATAATGATGATTATGATTATTAAGCTGTCCATTCTTCTCCTCGTTACTTGATCTTACTGAGTTGGGCTATTTTTTCACCCATTTTTACATCTTTCTCGATTGAGACATGATGATCCCATTCTGCTTGAACATCATTGGGTAGAAGAACGACAACGGTTGATCCCAGATTAAAACGTCCAATCTCATCCCCTTTCTCGTAGTTTTGATTTATTTCTTTATGGGTCATTGAAGCCACGTTTCTTGCAGCAACCATAATCATGATGCAATCAGATAGAGAGCCATTAAACTCAGTGATCAATCTCTGATTTTTAATGTAAAGGTTTTCAATATTGGACAAGGCATTTTGATCCACTCTATACATTTCCCCTGGAACCATATTTGCCAGTTTGAGATCGCCTTTGATCGGTGCATGTACGCGGTGATAGTTATAGGGCGCAAGATAAATACTGATATATGAACCGTTTTCATAATTTTGGGTAAGCGTTTCATTGCCATCAAGCAATCCATATA
>PBEI01000006.1 GCA_002718375.1 Gammaproteobacteria bacterium | reverse complement strand
GCCTCTTTGACATATTGGGCTTTACCTTGCTCCGCAATCGAGAGAACTTCCTCAGGCTCTAAATAAGGTGAATCGAGCTTTTTTGGTGCTTTTGCAAAAGTACAGTAATGGCAAACATCACGACAAAGTTCTGTTAAGGGAATAAATACTTTCTTGGAGTAGGTGATGATCTTCAAATCATCCCCTCTGATCTCTCTTGCTTTTTGCATTAGATCACTTAACTCGTAAGAGTTGAGAGAAGTTAAGTAATGATCTAATTCATGCTTTGACATCATTCATTTATAGCCTTTTCATCAGCTCAACACAATCCTAATTTGATATCTCCAGAGGGTTTTTTTCTGGTTGGTAATATTTGATGAGTAATTCCCAGTCATCATGATCATCAAGATCAAAGCTCAATCTCTCTATCGATTGAATATTAATGCTTAGCTTTTTTGATTTTGCAGCTTCTATGTGCTTCTGAAAACTGTCTGTGCCAAATTGAAAATTGATTCTCCTGGGCAGGTCACTGATCAACGCATTGGTGCCCCCGTCTTTTTTTGCTTCTATAAGCGTCAGACCATCTTTATGTGAGTCAATCATTTCTGTGATGTCCTCCTTTTCTAAAAGCGGGAGATCAATGGATAAATACATCATTTTTTTTGCACCCATGCTATGAACCCAATCGGCAACGGAATTGATCTTCTCTTTTAGAGGTTTTGTATCCTCATCACTTCGAACAATTAATTTTGGATGATTTAATTCATTCGCCCAGATTTTTTCAGATGTGAATGCAACAATCTTTTCGACTTCATTTAAATCAGTCATTTTATGAATCAATCGACTGGATAAGTTTTTTGCAAGCTTGATTCTTTGCTCCAGATCAAGGATCGATGAGAGCCTACTGAATGATCTAGAAAAATCATTTATGGGAATGATTACCCACATTTAAGATGCAATCTCCTCAATGAATGCAATACTCTCTTTTGCAAGCCTGATTTTCTCTTCTTTGGTTTTAACAATGATCTTTGAGAGCTTGACTTCAATGCCCATTTCTTTGATTTTGTCTGTTTGCTCTCCATCACTCTCATCAATAATGATCCCATCGATTAAACCTTTATAGTGTTCTGCGATGGAAGTAGAAGAAACCTCGATACCCATTTCATTCATTAATTTAGATGTTGGCCCTTTTACTGAATCATTGCCAACAATTGGAGAAACAACCACCCTTGGTTTCTTTTGATTTTCGATCAGTTTTTTAATCTTATCGATTGAAAGTATGGGATCAATGCTTAAATAAGGATTGGAAGGGCAGAATATGATCCCATCTAAATTTTTATCCGATAGTGCTTTTTTAACTGCATCTGTTGCCACTGGTTTTTTGGATTTGAAAAGAATATTCGAGACCTTTGGCCTGCATTTTTGTCTCACAAAATAATCCTGAAAAGATATCTCACCATTTTCTGTTTCAAGTATGGTTTGCACTGCATGATTGCTCATTGGGAGTATATTCGTTTTTAGACCAAATTTATTTGTAATTTTTCTGGTTATTGTGGTCAAGAGTTCACCCTTTCTTTTTTCTTTCGATCTGAAAAGATGCAATGCTAGATCTTTGTCTCCGAGCTGAAACCAGGTATCTGCACCCAATTCTTTTAGAACATCAAGCGTCTTCCATGTTTCATCCCTTCTTCCCCAACCAGTATCAGGATTGTTTACACCGGCAAGTGTATAAATCACTGTGTCGATATCAGGGCAAATATAAAAACCCAAATATAGAAAATCATCTCCCGAGTTTGTGATAATACTTAGATTCTTCTGATCAAGGATATTGTTCAATCCAAGGGCTAGTTTTGCCCCACCAATGCCACCGCACAATGCAACGATTTTGGTATCAGGATATTTCATCGAAATAAGTCTTCCTCTTTCGGTCTGATCAAATCACTCACAGTATCAGAGTCATCACACAAGTCCAAACCTCTTACGATTACTACTGGAGTACCCTCAGAGCTTTCACCCATCAAAAGTGTAGATGCAGATGCAATTTGATCTGCAACACCAATGACTGTTGTTTCTAATAGCCTTCCATCTCTATCACATTCACTGCCCCTCATATCAATAAGAGTCTTTATACCAGAAGAACCCAATGCATGACCGGTGGTGCCNAATCTCCANGCTCTTCCAATGCTGTCGGTGATTAAGACGCCAATCTTAATTTTGGAATTATTTTCAAAATAATTTTTAATATTCTGTGCTGATTCATCAGGATTTTTAGGCAGCAAAAGCACATGATCATCAGTTCTGCCAACATTNGATCGATCTATTCCAGCATTTGCAAGTATGTGCCCGAGTTTGTGCTCAACCACCAGAATACCTTTTGATGCTCNGANAATNTGNTTTGATTCTTGAAGTATCAGCTCTACCAATCTTGGGTCTTTGTCCACNTCTTTTGATANTTTTNNTGCTNTATNNGNTGGTTTTACTGTTTTTAAATCAACAAATCGATCTTCNGATTTAGAAATNATTTTTTGTGCAATGACTAAGACATCATTATTCTTCAGACTGNATTCTTGAGCTTCAATGCATTGATTGATAATGCTTGCAATCTCNTCACCNGNNTTAATTTCNGGTATATTTTGAATCGCAGTGAGAGTGATCTCTGACACTGCATTTANNTTNTTCATATNAGTGAGTTATCTTNAATCTTAATGGCTNGTNATCTTTATGCCCGAAGACTTCAATTTATGTTTTTGATTGATTGCAATGAGAACCGATGTCAATGCTTCAGCAGCAGCTGAGTTCTCAATTGANCCTGCATGCCANCAGTTNAGTCCNAGGTCNCCNATAAGCCNAATGACTTCATCAACCGCATCATNTGAGTTACCACATACCAAGACTTCGGCNTCAATAGAANCTTCTGACCCTACCAAATGNGANCCAATATTTTGTAAAGCAGAGACTACNTGAACCTNATCACCAAGTAGCANCTGNGCCTCTAGTGCAGCTGANCCNGACTNTGGGAGATTTACTTTGGTTACAGGTTTAGACAGAGGGACGGTTGTATCGACCAAAATCTTTCCACTGAGAAATGGTTTGATTTGATGAAGNGTCTCTGAATGACTAGAGTAGGGAACAGCAAGGATGGCAATGCTACAATTTTTTGCTGCTTCCATTAAATCACTTCCAGTGACATTGCTATTTCCAATTTCAGCATTGATTTCATCGGCCACAGAAATTGCTTTCTCNGCATTTCTAGAACCTATGATNATNTGATGTCCTGATTTTGACCATTTTCTGGATAGCGCAGANCCCAAGGCNCCCGTGCCGCCAAATATACCGATTACCTTTGTNTTACTCATCATCAATGATTCCTTCAATTTGTCTTACAGCACCATCTGATGCAGATGATGCCAATAATGCATATGCNTGNAGNGCCAAGCTCACTGTTCTATTTCTTTTATGAGGCTTCCACGCTTTTTTTCCAAGANAAGNCATTTCTTTTTTTCTGATTTCCAATTCTTCATCTAAGAGATCAACATCAATGGATCTTTTTGGTATGTCGATATTAATGATGTCACCATCTTTGATAAGCGCAATATAGCCTTTTGATGCAGCCTCAGGAGAAATATGCCCAATGGATAAGCCAGACGTTCCTCCTGAGAATCTTCCATCGGTGATCAGTGCACACTTTTCACCAAGTCCTTTTGCTTTTAAATAACTGGTTGGATAAAGCATTTCTTGCATGCCAGGTCCACCCTTTGGTCCTTCATAGCGAATAACAACTACATCTCCAGCTACAATCTGGTCTCCAAGGATTGCTTCAACCGCATCATCTTGACTTTCAAAAACTTTTGCAGGCCCACTGAAAGTTAGAATTTTTTCATCGACACCCGCTGTTTTTACAATACATCCATCAGATGCAATATTCCCTTTTAATACTGCTAANCCTCCATCTTGACTATGGGCATTATCAGAATCTCTAATACAGCCATTCTCACGATCCACATCCAATTCTGAGTATCTTTTGTTTTGCGAGAATGGTTGAGTGGTTGGAATCATGCCAGGCGCTGCCGAATAGAATTCTTTGACTTCATTTGAAGGCTTCCTCTTGATATCCCATTTCTGAATGGCATCAAGCATTGTTTCTGAGTGAACAGTTTTACTATCAGAATTCAGCAATTTTGCTTTCTCTAGTTCTCCCAGGATAGCCATTATTCCTCCTGCTCTGTGCACATCTTCCATATGAAAGTTACTACTTGGGGCAACTTTACATAAGTTAGGGACCCTTCTTGATAGGCGATCTATGTCATCCATGCCGAAATCAAGCCCAGCTTCTTTTGCTGCAGCAAGTATATGTAAAACAGTATTTGTAGAACCTCCCATAGCAATATCCAACGTCATGGCATTTTCAAATGATTCTAGATTTGCAATATTTCTTGGAAGAACACTTCCATCATCTTTTTCATAGTATTGTTTGGTCAACTCAACAATAATTTTCCCAGCTCTTAAGAAAAGCTCTTTACGATCAATATGCGTTGCAAGCACACTTCCATTNCCTGGAAGCGCGAGTCCAAGAGCCTCAACCAAGCAATTCATGGAATTTGCAGTGAACATGCCAGAGCATGAACCACAAGTGGGACAAGCGGATCTCTCAACTTTTGCAACATCTTCATCGGAGACACTTGGATCTGCAGCAAGTACCATGGCATCAACTAAATCCAGGCTCGCCTCTTGGCCTTTTACTAAACCTTTGCCTGCCTCCATTGGTCCACCTGAGACAAAAATGGTCGGTACATTCAGACGCATTGTTGCCATCAGCATTCCGGGTGTAATCTTATCGCAATTCGAAAGGCAGACCAGTGCGTCTGCACAGTGAGCATTAACCATATATTCCACCGCATCTGCTATCAATTCACGAGATGGTAAACTATATAGCATCCCTGAATGGCCCATTGCTATTCCGTCATCCACCGCAATGGTACTGAACTCTTTTGCAACTCCACCTGACTTTTCAATTTCTCTTGCAACCATTTGACCAAGGTCTTTGAGGTGTACATGACCCGGTACGAATTGAGTAAAAGAATTAGCAATAGCAATGATTGGTTTGCCAAAATCATCATCACCCATACCAGTTGCTCGCCATAGGGCTCTTGCACCTGCCATATTTCTTCCATGTGTCGATGTTTTTGATCTGTAATCGGGCATACTAAATCCAGTAATTTAAGGAATAATATTATCTCATTTCCTGATCATAAGTATAATTCTCGTGGTAAAGTAATCTTGTTTTTATAGCGAGAAGCGAATAATCAACAAATTGTTTGATGACAAATGGCTGAATCTAAAAAAAATACTCAAGTCGCATCTATAGATCAGAACGACACCAATGAGTTCCAAAATCATTGGAGAATGGAGATCAATGAATGGATAGAGTCTCTACAAGCAGTTAAAGAGAGCTATTCAGATAGAGAGGTCAAAGAGCTTCTTAGGGAATTGCAGAATTACGCACTCGGTCATGGGATCTCACTTGCTGAAGCAACACTAAATACGCCTTATAGAAATACCATTCCACTTTCGCAACAGCCCAGTTATCCAGGAGACATAGAAATGGAGTCAAGGATAGAAAACATCATTAGATGGAATGCAATGGCGATGGTCCTTCAAGCATATGATTTAGGAGAGGGCTTAGGCGGACATATCGCAACCTATGCATCAACAGCAACAATGACCGAGGTTGCGCTCAATCATTTTATTAGGTCACGAACTGATGACTATCAGGGAGATATGTTCAACATTCAAGCACATTCCTCTCCAGGCGTTTATTCCAGAGCATTTTTAGAAGGAAGGCTTTCTGTTGAGGAAATAGGAAACTTTAGAAGAGAGCTACAAAAAGATGGTGGCTTACCATCATATCCTCATCCAAGGAGGAGGCCAGAGCTATGGCCTAGTCCAACTGCCTCNATGGGCCTGAATGGTGTNTGCTCAATTTATTATGCTCGTTTCTCAAAATANTTGGAAAACAGAGGGCTATTNACAAAGGAAGGTGGAAAGATTTGGGCTTTTCTTGGTGATGGAGAAATGGATGAACCAGAAACAATTGGAACAATCAACATTGCAGCCAGAGAGAAATTAGATAACTTGGTTTTTGTTGTTAATTGCAATCTTCAAAGACTAGATGGGCCAGTAAGAGGTAATGGAAAAATTATTCAGGAGCTAGAAGCTGTCTTCAGAGGTTCTGGCTGGGATGTCATTAAAGTGATCTGGGGGTCAGAGTGGGATCCACTATTTGCCATTGATCACAACGATGTGATGCAAAGAAGAATGGATGAAGTACTAGATGGTGAGTATCAGATGTACTCAGTTTCAAGTGGTGCTGATCAAAGGGCTCATTGGGTAAAAGACAACAGTGAACTTGAATCCATTATGACTAATCTGAGCGATGATGAACTCAAGGCCATTAAGCGAGGAGGTTTTGACCACAAGAAATTATTTGCAGCATTTGATAAGGCATCCAAGGCATCAGAAAAACCAACGGTCATTCTTGTAAAAACTCTCAAAGGTTATGGTCTAGGCGAGGGATCTGAAGGCAGAAACATTGCACATCAAAAGAAAACCATGTCAGATGATGAGCGAATTGAAATAGCAAAAAGACTAGGCATACCCCTTTCTGAGGAGGAATGTATTGATGCAAAATTTTATGTTCCCGATCAAGATTCAGATGAAATGAAATACTTGCATAAAAGGAGGCAAGATTTAGGTGGTTATCAGCCAATCAGATTTCAAGATTGTAAATCTCTTAAGGCACCCGATATCGAAAAATTTTCTGACTTTACAGATGGTATTGATCGATCAATATCTACAACTTTGGCTCTTGTCAGAATGATGTCAAAAATGCTAAGAGATAAAGAGATTGGACCATACTTGGTTCCCATTATTCCTGATGAAGCAAGGACCTTTGGTATGGATGGATTGTTTTCACAAGCTGGTATTTATTCGCCCAGCGGACAGAATTATGAGCCTGTTGATGCAGGTACAATATCACCTTATAAAGAAGCGAAAGATGGACAGATCTTACAAGAAGGAATTTGTGAGGCAGGCGCCTTAGCATCATTCATGGCCGCAGGAACTGCATACTCGCATTCAGAGTTACCTATGATTCCAATTTATATTTTTTACTCCATATTTGGCATGCAAAGAATTGGTGATATGGTTTGGGCATGTGGCGATGCCATGACAAAAGGTTTCTTAATCGGTGGTACAGCTGGGAGAACAACTCTGAATGGTGAAGGAGTTCAGCATCAAGATGGACACTCACATGTTCTGGCTTCAACAGTTCCTAATATGATGACTTACGATCCTGCATTTGCGTATGAGCTCGCAGTGATCATGCAAGATGGAATAAAGCGAATGTATCAAGATAAAGAAGACATTTTTTATTACATCACTGTATACAATGAAAATTATACACATCCAGCGATGCCAAATGATGCTCAAGACGGAATCCTAAAAGGAATGTATTGCTTCAAAGAAGCTTCCGATCAATTATTAAGTGAATTTAAAGGGAAACCCATTCATCTTCTTGGAAGTGGAAGTCTTATGCAGCAGGTCATAGAAGCCCAAGAGGCTCTAGAGAAAGAGGGTATACCCACATATATCTGGAGTGTAACCAGCTATAACCTCCTGCACAGAGATTTCAGAGACTCAAAGGATTCTGATAAAAAGTCTTATATTGAAGAAAATATTGAAGGTTTTGATGGGCATTTTATCTCTGTCAGTGATTGGATTACTTTGCTTCCTGATAGCATTTCACACTTATTCCCAGGTGGTTTAACAACGCTTGGTACAGATGGGTATGGATTGAGCGAAACCCGTGAAGCTTTAAGGGATCATTTTGGCATCAGCGCCAAGTCTATCATCAACAAAGCAAAAGAGATTCTAGGCTAGCTGATTATTTCAACGAATGCTCTTATATGCTCTGGACCGGTCTGGCAGCATCCGCCAATGACATAAGCACCTTCATCGAACCAGATCTTTGCTTGTTTTGCATATTCTTCTGGTGAGAGTTTTACACAGTTGTGATAATGATTGATATCGGCATCAACACCTTCACCCAGATCTTCAATCTCATCTGGCTCTTTTAATGCATGGGAGTTTGCATATGCACCAAATGCGTTGGCTTTTTTCATTGTTTCAAGATGGTCTGTAACCAAGTCTGTAGCTGTGCAGTTTAAAAGCTGACATTTAGCACCAATCTCATTTCCAACCATAATTGCATCTTCCAATGGTTCTCCGCTAATTAGTGTTGATCCATCAACTCCTCTTGTAGTCCAACTTAACCAAACCTCATCAAATTCTTTTAATGCAATTTCACATGCTATTTTACCTTCCCTAATTGAACTCATTGTTTCACAAATGATAATATCAACCTGACCCTTCATGATTTCCAACAAATCATTATAGAAATCAGTAATTTGATTGTTTTCAGGGGTAAGATCTGGTCTGAAGCTTGTTTCAATTGGAGGAAAAGAGCCTGCAATGATTACACCATCACGGCCTGATTTTGCATCATTAGCTAGATCAATTGACCGTTGAACAAGTGACGAGAAATCAGATTCTAAGTTTTCTCTCTTTAAGATATTTGGTGTTACATAATAATTATTGGTGATGATGACATTGGATCCAGCTTCTATGTTTGCTAGGTGAATCTCTCTCACTGATTGAGGATCATGAATTAGAGCATCAGCAGACCAAATTGATTGCTTCCAGTCAGGCACATTGATTCCTCGCTCTTGGAGCTCGGTTCCCATCCCTGTATCTAAAATATATTTCATTTGATTATTCTCAGCTGATATTTAGTTAAATTTATACGCACTACTAACTATTTTGAAGCTAAAGATTTATCCCTTTGGTAGTAATAGATATAAAGAATCGGAAGGACTCCAGCAGTATTGAATATTGCAAGGCAAATAAACCAGACTAATTGCCGATTTCTAGCAGCTTTCCATAGAGCGATCAATTTCCAGACTGCTGACCATATAATCAAGGGTATTATCCAATAGTAAAGCAATGGGGGTTCTAACATGTTTTATATCCTCTTGATGAATTTTCTGTAAAACTTCTCTAGAGAAGTAGGTGAGTAATAAGCCAAATCTTCGTTTGAAATATTTTCATATGACCTTCTGTATTTATGCTTAATCCATGCATTTAAATCTGTTTTTCTTAAAAAGTTAAAAACAATTTTTTTGAGTGAACTGCTTTCATCATAATTAATGACGGCAGTCCCAAAATCAATGAGATAAGGCTTTAGGTTTTGATCAACGATCAAGTTGTCTTTTCTCTTAAGGTCTCCATGGGCAACGCCTAGATTGTGCATTGATGTAATGAGTTCTAGAAGTGTATCGAAGAAATGATCATTTCCATCTAATTCAAATTGCTTATCCCTGTATGAACCTCCATCAATATACTCAAGCACCAAACAACCTTCATCGGTCAGACCATAGCACTTTGGAATGCCATTTAGACCTTCAAGCTTCTTATAGACTCTATATTCACGCTTGATGCTCCATTTGTTGATTGATTTGGACCACCAGTTATCAATATTTGCCGATTTAATCAAATAGGTTTTTTCTTCAATATCGATGGTGAATAGCCTGCCTTGATTGCCTGAAAAATCAGCAATGGATGCTGAAGACTCAAGCTCATTTGAAATTTTTCTGAGTAGTTCTTGGGTCTCCACTTTCTAATCTATCTTTGCGAGAGAAGAATAAGCCAAGCTAGGACATAAATGANGATGACTGGTTCATAATTTGATTTCAAACTTTTTGAAAAAGACCATTCATTAAAGGAAAGACCTCTATTTGAGACTTGANAGCTAATCTTTGGCCACAGTGCAGGCGTCTTACTGGACCATTGAGGCCAATCATCGGGAAATAATTGCTTTAATTTTCTGTCTTCATANTCNATTGCTGTTGGATAGTAAAATATCGCAAAAAGGAATCCGACAAAGAAAGACCACCATAAACCATTAATGATTGCCAAACCTATCAAAAGGATCAGGTTGCCAGTATAAAGTGGATGTCTTACATATGAGTAAGGCCCAGTCGTTGATAGCTCTTTATTTTTTAGAACNTATCCTGATGCGATCAATCTTATCATCAGCCCAATGATTGCAATCAAGTATCCTGCCTCTATCTGAAAAGGAAAAATTGGCTCTAGCGGGCTAAAGTAACAAAAAATACTGACAAGAATGATTCCGACGCTTTGTCTTGAGAATTCGTGATATCGCATTTCTCTTATGAAATTTTTGATACCTGTCAGCTTTGGTAGGGCATCTGTTCGGTGTGACATAAGTTATTGCCTTTTACTATTTACTTCCTCAATAAATGCTTTATCAATTGTTGTGATACCCTGACTTTTTGCTTCCTTAATAATGCCTTTTAAAGCAGTTTTTACGAAGACTTTGGGTATCCCAGTTAACTGTTTGCAAGCATTTTCCGTAAAGGTAACCTCTTCATCAAGTCTATTTGCAATATACATCACAGCATCATGTTTTGCGCCCTTATCCTCAGGTGTTGGAAGCCAAAATGCTTTTTTATGCTTTGCAAACCAGAATTGGTTTGCGTTCCTGAAGCCAAAACTGATTGGCATATTTGGTATTTCCATGTCATTTCCTTTGTCTAGATTATTTCTCCATCTTTCTCTGAGATGGACATGATTAATTTTTAAAAGCAAATATTCTGTAAATTCNGTTCCTGCNTAGTGAAAATCGTCTGGATTGTCATTTAGTTCACATTCGAAAACTTGAAAAGCCTCCTTGATAACTTTAGGTCTTTCAGGATCATTAACAAATGACTTCGTTGGAGTATCTTCTAATTCGAAAGTGCAGTCCTTCATTTTTTCTTCAGGCGCTTGACCTGGATAACCAAGATCAACAATATTTGGGATATGCTTCTTGTCGTATTCGACAAAATTAAGAGCACATTTTTTATTTCTTAATAAATTTTTTGATGTATTTGAACCACGCCTAGATATCACAATCCATTCTCTTCGCTCTATCACACCAAATGGGAATGACAGCTGATAAGGCCCAATACTAGTTACGCCTTCCTCATCGACCGAAGTGATCAGTGCAAATGAACTCAAAAAGTAGGAGCTGGATTGATACCAATTATTATGTAATGGGCTTTCTACCCACTTTTCACTTTTCTTCTTCCAAAATGACATAATGTGATTCTAAGCTTTTTTTCAATATAAATACTATACTTAAAATAATGGTAGATCTAAATGCATTAGAGGATTCCCTTAGAGGGAAGGTGAGGGGCAACCCTGTTGCAGTGAGTCTTTTCTATTCTGAAATCCCTGAAGAGTACGAAAAAAAGAAGGTAGTGCCTTGCTCAATTCTTAGGCATGCAATGGATAAAGGCGAAGTCGTTTCATTTGAT
Organism: Gammaproteobacteria bacterium; assembly: GCA_002718375.1. The sequence continues at coordinate 5,410 of PBEI01000006.1, read as the reverse complement.
AGGGATCACCATGATTGCACAACAGGAGTTTATACTGCAGGCGTTCATGAAGGGACAGACGAGATTAGGAATGGCCAATACCTTGCTGTCAATATTCCGGTTTATACTGATGAGGCTGCTGAGAAGATAAAATCTGGGGATTATGTTCTTCCTCAAAATACTGTTGTTGGCATTGGTGCTGCTCCACTATTGGATGTACCAAAGAATGTCAAAATCGACTGGATTGCTGTTGTTTGTAATCCTCATTGGGCCAATTTTATTGGCGGCGCTAGAACCGTTATAGATGGCACACCACCAAGAGGAGCTTGTGGATCATCCTTCTGCAGCGATCTCTTTGCGACACCATGGCACGATGACAATGTTGTAATAACACCTGGTGATTTAGGCGGAAGAATGAATAACCGATTAAAGCCAGAGGAGATGTTTGTTGTGATTCCAAGTAAATACCTAGAAAGCTTGCTCACGATCATGACATCCATACCTGATGCTCGAGCTGTACTGGAAGCAACTAAGCCAGAAGATTCCGATTATTGGAAAAAAAGAGACCGGGCAAAACGAGCTAAAGAGAAAATTGATCAACCAATTGAAGAAGATGCTTTTGATTCAAAAATCAGTATGAGTTGGAGTGCNGAGGCAAAAGCCATGATTGCAAAAGCTCCTTCAGGAATTCTTGAAATGGCTATTAACAATGTTGAAGACTTTGCCAGAGACAATGGGATTGATGCCATTGATCAGGATGTTGTAGTTGATCAGATGAAAAGCGTGGGCATGGATCCCAACATGCTTTCATAAAAATCTTAGAAATTATTCAATATCGTATAAAAGTCTTCTGTTAATTCACCGATGGTGTTTGCTGGACTCATTGTTGCAAGCAGCGAGCCATTCTTATCAAAGACAAAGATAGAAGCGGTGTGATTAAAATCATAACCTTCTTCTTTATTGATTCTTTGATAGAAGACACTGAGACTCGAGGTGAAAGACTGAATATTTTCATATGTTCCTGTAACACCGAGCATGGTCTCGTCAAAATAACCAATATATTCATGCAATCTCTCAGTCGAATCTCGATCTGGATCGAGGGTGACGAGAACAGTATTAAAGTCAGTTGATGGAAGCTCTTCTTTGATTACATTTTTAATTTCAGCCAGTTTATATATAGTGGTTGGACAAACATCAGGACAGTTTGTATAACCAAAGAAAAGAACCGTCCAACCTCCTTCAAGACTCTTATTGTTGAAGGCAGCATTATTTTGATCAATAAGTTCAAATTGATCTATCTCCATTGGTCTTGCAAGAATTTTGCCCGTAGCCAGAGTTGGTTTTTTTGCCAAAAGAGAGGGCAATGACTGAAAATAAGTAAATAGTCCACTGATACCAAAGAGAATAAATAGTATAAAAATGATATTTCTTTTACTCATGACCATTCCTTAATACCATTGCATCGCTTCTTAGGATCTTAATTCTATCTTCATCTTCATAATAGATGATCAGCTCGACTAAATTTCCTTCTTTGATATCTTTTTTTGGACTCATTAACATTAAATGGTAGCCGCCTGGCTCTAATTTCATTTCAGAGTTCTCAGAAATTCTTAGATTATCTATTTTTCTCATTGTCGAAATCCCATCTTCAACAAATGAAGAATGGATTTCTATTTGATCAAAAGCATTCGACTTCATTTTCTTTATTGTTATTTCATTTGGAGATGCGTTCTTAAATCTCAAATAACCTGAGAATGCTTTTGAGTTTGGCGGCGCTGATCTGACCCATGCATTATTCACCTGAAGTTCTGCCAAGCTCTTTTGCCCAAAAGAAAATGAGAGGAGGGTGATCAGAACAAGAGGTTTTATACTCTTGGACCGCAAATGACTGCTACTGGATTGTATTCAGGAAAAAAAAGCATAGACAGAAAGGCCCAAGCGTTGAATAAGACTAGAATTAGAAATGGAATAGAGGCCAATCCACCGAATATATATATGTATTTCTTATCTGCTTTCATTTAGTCGCCATTTTACATTTGTACATTCGCATATCAAGCAAATCTGGATGGTCTAAAATCATCTAGAAGAGGAATGCTTTTATTTTCTAAAATTTCTTCACAAACCAATTTTGAAACAATTGCTGCCAAACTGATTCCACTGTGCATCATGGATACATAGACGCCCTCTATTTTCTTATGTCTTCCAATGATTGGAATTCGATCTTTTGGTAAGGGTCTCCATCCTATGGAGATTTTTTCAATTACAATATCTTCAAGCCCAGTGGTGAAATTTTTTGCTGTATTTATAATTCTTTCAGTATGTAATTCTTCAAATTCCTTATTTGGAAATTTATCTGGTCTTTCCTTTAGGCGATCATAGTGGTTGATGGGAGCACCATCTTGCTCTCCTAATATTATTGCTCCGTCATTTTGTTGATGAATATGTACTCCTGGACCAACAATTATTTTATTGAAACGATTCTCAACTGGTTTAGACTCCAAAATGATTCCAGGGGTTGGAGTCGATGAAGTATCTATACCCAGGCTTTTATCAGTATCTATTCCACATGCAAAGACCGCATGATCGACTTCAATTTTCCCCTTGGCTGTATCAATTGATTTGAGCCTCCCATTTTTTTCATTGAGTTTTAAAAACTCACACGAAAAAATACTTTCTCCTCCTAATCTCTCAAACTCATTATGAATCATTTGAATTGCCCGGATTGTATCAATGGCGCCATCTGACTCAGAATGAACGATTGTATTATCATCTCCAAAGTCAACCTTGGGTTCCAAATATTCTGCTTCCAATGAAGAGATCAGGCTCACGGGTGTGTATGTTGGATATTTTTTTATTGCTTTAATTTCAGCAAATAAATTTTCTTGTTGATCGAGTTCTTCGAACCATTCAAGTGAACCGCTCCATTTAATATCAAAGTTAAATTCTGTCTCTAGATTTTTGTAGGCTTCAATTCCCATTTGAGATAGAAGATTATAAGTGAAAGGCTTCTTTGGATATGTCGCATTAATCCAAGAAAAAGAGTTTCCACTTGCACCAGAGGCCGGGATTTCTTTATCAATTAGGACGACCTTGGCACCTTTTTTAACCAGTTCATATGCAATCATTGTTCCTATAATTCCTGCACCAACAACGACTATTTTTGGGTTCCTAAGTACCTCTCCAAAGCCCTGGTTGGATGGCAAAGCCAAAAGACCAATTAATTTTGTAAATGTTCTTCTATCCATTTGCTGCGAGTTTGATTGCGAGGTATAAGAAAATAATTCCACTGGATGCAAATAAGGTTGTCAGTCCATGATAGAACTGATTCTCGGTTTCAATAAGCTTATTGAAACATATGACGGTGAGTGCAATGGTCAAAAACTGGAGGAAAATTACCTCTTGTCCAAAAATAAGATATGCAGTGATGGTATTTGCTACCCCTATTATAGTAAGAGGCAAAAAAGGGAGTATTTTTTTGTAATACATTATTGGCATGACCAGAATCAGAATTAAACATAAGTATTTAATCAGAGATATGTTCCCAATAAATGCATATAGGATGATGCATTGGCCAACCAATATAGAAAAAGAAAAAAGACCATCAAGAAAGCTGTATCCATTGCCGCTTGCAGAATCATCAGTGACATACCATTCATCGATGTGATTTTGCCAGACTTCAAAGAAGCTTCCTGCAATCAAAAATACAACACCATAGAAGATAAAACTTTGCTGAAAAACTCGGTCATTTAGAAACGATTCATTTTGAATGATCGCAGGGATTAAAATCAGTGGTATAAGTAATGCATATATGTGGACTGGGAAAATCCAAGCACTCATTTTTGCATCTAACTTCATTACAACCAATCATACACTCTATTTCATAGGTTTTGATTGATTGCTTATAGATTTAAGATATTTTTTAAACTTTAAAAATGATTGAGATCATATAGGATTAAATAATCATAAAAAAAGGAGGACTTTATGAGAATTTTATTAACCTTAATGGCATTGATTACATTTGATCTTAATGCCGATGGTCACGCGACCGATGAGCCTGCTGACAATGGATATATGTTGCTTTCGACATATGAAATATCACCTGGCCAGAATCCAGCTGAACTTGAGAAGGAGCTGGTTCAATTGCAGCTTGATCAGGAATCATATGGATTCAATAATTGTGGACTTTATCGTCATTGGTATGGAGGCCAAAGAGCTTTTTATGCTTATTGTTTCTTTACTGATTTTGATCAATTTGAAGCGATTCGAATAAAATCAGATGCAGATGATGATCGCATGGCAATTACTCAAAATTATTCTGGCCATACTGACCATATTTTGCATGTTCAAAAAGCNAATTTAAGTGAAGCTCCAGTCAATCTTCTTTGGATGAAATGGAAATTTGGACCATATCTGACTATTGCAGAAAGGCAAGAGAGAGCAGATAAACTCTTTGATGCGTTCAGCAGAGCATTTGGAGCTTGTAACCTTTATTTTCATTCTTGGGGACCTGAAATCGCCCACTATATTGATTGTGGATTTGAGAATTTCTCAGATTTTGGGAAAAAACATGATGCAATAAATAAGATCTTAGGGGAAGAGCTTGCAACAGCAAAACTCGATATCCTTGAACATTCAGATGATTTATTGATTTTGATTCAAGACTAGATCTTTCACTTTCAAGGAGCCAGTTATTCTGGCTTCTTGATTGTTTTTGGCATAAATACCTTAATATTTTTTGCCAATATGTTTCTCCCCCCTCTGCTTTGCGAGTTTGATTTGTTTTTGTCTTTCCGCGAAGCGTTTCTTTTTTTCTTCACTGTGGGTTCCAAAACAATTTGGGCAGCTAATGCCTTCAATGTACTCATCAGTTGCAATATCATCTTCACTGATTGGCATCCTGCATGCATGACAAAGAGAGAAGTCACCTTCGACTAAACCGTGTTTGATTGAAACACGATCATCAAAAACAAAACATTCACCATTCCATAGGCTTTCAGATTCATTCATTTCCTCAAGATATTTTATGACCCCACCATCTAATTGATAGACATCTTTACATCCTTTTTCAATCATGAGTGTGCTTGCTTTTTCACAACGTATGCCTCCGGTACAAAACATCGCAACCCTTTTCTTATTGATCATTAATTCTTCTAGGTTTTCATCAATCCATTTTGGAAACTCTCTGAATGAATCGGTCTTGGGATTAATGGCATTTTTAAAGGTTCCAATGGAATATTCATACTGATTTCTCGTATCAATAACTAGAGTATCGGGATCATTGATGAGTTCGTTCCATTTTTTATCTTTTATGTGCTCACCAGTGATCTCAGAAGGGTTGATCCCATTTACACCCATTGTGACAATTTCTTTCTTTATCTTTACCTTCATCCTTCCGAAGGTTTCTCCAGATGCATAAGAGTATTTTGGATTC
>PBEI01000005.1 GCA_002718375.1 Gammaproteobacteria bacterium | reverse complement strand
AGCAGACATCCTCATGTTTAAAGCCACACATGTGCCAGTGGGTCAAGATCAGGTTCAGCATATTGAGATGACAAGAGATATTGCTCAACGCTTTAATCATCATTATGGAGATATTTTTGCAATACCAGAAGGAGTTATAGATAAAGAATCTGCTGTTTTACCTGGTTTGGATGGAAGAAAGATGAGCAAAAGTTATGGAAATATTATCCCTCTTTTCTGTGATTCAAAGACACTTCGAAAACATGTTATGAAGATCAAAACAAATTCATTAGAGCCAGGTGAACCAAAATCAAGCGAAGACTGTTTATTGTTTGATATTTACAAGAGCTTTGCATCAGATTCACAAATCAGTTCAATGCAAAAGGATCTTGAAGATGGAATATCTTGGGGTGATGCAAAGAATCAACTTTATGAGCTGCTTGATGAGCAGCTTTCTAGTTATAGATTGAGATATGATGAATTGATGAGTGATTCATCTTACCTTGATAAGGTACTTCGAGATGGAGCAGAAAGGGCAAGAGAGGTTGCACATACTAACTTAAATGAGATTAAAAGCGTCATAGGCCTGGGTTCATTAAGCTAATTGCTTCTTTAAATATTTTCCTGTAAATGATTTTCTATTTTTTGCTACAGATTCTGGCGTCCCTGATGCAACAATCATGCCTCCATTTTCACCTCCCTCAGGGCCAAGATCAATGATCCAGTCTGCAGTTTTTATAACATCCAAGTTATGCTCAATTATGATCACAGTGTTGCCCTCATCTTTAAGCCTATGAAGAACTTTTAGAAGCTGGTTTACGTCATGAAAATGTAATCCTGTCGTAGGCTCATCCAGAAGATAAAGTGTATCTTTATTAACCCTTTTTGATAGTTCTTTTGATAATTTAATTCTTTGCGCTTCTCCGCCTGAAAGCGTCACAGCATTTTGACCCAGTTTTATGTATCCCAATCCAACATCCAATAATGTTTGTAATTTATGATGAATGCTCGGCACATTCTTAAAAAATGAAGCAGCATCATCTATCGTCATATCTAAAACTTCAAAAATATTCTTTCCTTTATAAAGGATCTCGAGTGTTTCACGATTAAATCTTTTGCCTTTGCAAATATCACAAGTAACATAGATGTCTGCTAAGAAGTTCATCTCAACTTTTATCAGTCCACCACCTTGGCATGTTTCACACCTTCCACCTTTCACATTGAAACTGAACCGACCAGGTTTATAACCTCTTGAACGAGACTCTTGTGTTCCAGAAAATAACTCCCTGATCGGAGTGAAAAGGCCGGTATAAGTTGCTGGATTTGATCTTGGTGTCCTTCCTATAGGACTCTGACTGATATTAACTATCTTTTTCAGTTTATCTGCGCCTTCAAGTTTCTCCTTTCCTGTAAGATCATTGGGTTTATTTTCTAGTTGTGTTCTTAGCAGTGGTTTTAAAGTTCCATTTATAAGCGAAGATTTGCCTGAGCCTGATACTCCAGTGATACAAGTTAAAACATTAAGTGGTATTTCTACATTGATAGATTTCAGATTATTCTTTTGAGCATTGAGGATTCTGAGGCATCCTTTCTTGTCATGGCTTGATCTTTTCTTCGGTATTTTTATTTCTTTTGATCCATTAAGGTATTGTGCTGTTAATGATTTATTCTCTTTCAGGATATCTTCTACAGAACCTTGGCTTACGATATGTCCTCCATCCTTTCCAGCGCCTGGGCCTAGGTCAACAACATGATTTGATGACCTAATCACTTCTTCATCATGTTCAACAACGATTACTGTATTACCAAGGTTTCTCAACTTTGTGAGTGTGTTAATAAGACGCTGATTGTCTCTTTGATGTAGGCCTATAGTTGGCTCATCAAGTATGTACATAACACCAACTAATCCCGAGCCTATTTGACTTGCTAATCGTATTCTTTGAGACTCTCCACCGGATAAGGTTTCAGCACTTCTTTCTAGATTAAGATAATTCAAACCAACATTAGATAAAAATTCCAATCTATCAATGATTTCTTTGACAACACCTTTGGCAATTTCCTGTTTTGTGCCTTTTAATTTCAAGTCCTTAAAATAAAAGAGTAACTCTTCTATATTCATTTGTGTGAGATCAGAGATTCTTTCTTTCTTTAAGAAGATATTTCGTGCGCTTTCATTGAGTCTTGTGCCTTCGCAATTGCCACATGGTTTTGTGCTCATAAATTTAGAAAGTGCATCTTTTACCCTTTGCGAATCAGTTTCTATATATCTTCTTTGAAGGTTTGGAATTACTCCTTCAAATGCATGTTTCCTTCTTATTCTTTTTCCACCTCTACCTGGATAAACAAAAGCTATTTTTTCATCCCCGCTTCCATTTAGTAGAATCTCTTTGATTTCCTGATGGATATTTTTATAGGGCACATCAATATCAAAATCATAATGCTTGGATAAGTTTTTAATTAAATGAAAATAATAGAAGTTCCTTCGATCCCAACCACGAATGGCACCTTCTGAAATGCTTAGGTCTTCATTTTTTATCACTAGATCTGGGCTGAAGAAATGCTCAACACCTAATCCGTCACATTTTTCACAAGCTCCTGCAGGATTATTGAATGAGAAGGTACGAGGTTCTAGCTCAGGTATTGAGTATCCGCACTCTGGGCATGCAAATTTATTTGAAAAAAGAATGTCTAATGATGAGTCATCAAGAGAAATTATTTTAGCAATGCCATTTGATAGATCTAAGGTCGTTTCCAATGACTCACTGAGCCTATTTTCAATATCAGGTTTGATGGTAAAGCGATCAACCACAACCTCAATGGTATTATTTTTCTTTGCATCAATCTGAGGAAGCTCATCTATATCATGTACCTCGCCATTAATTCTTAGTCTTATGAAGCCTCTAGATCTGATATTCTTGATTAGATCTACATGTTCACCTTTTCTGTTATTGATCAGTGGAGCAACCATTGCCATTCTATTATTATTTCTTAGCTTCATGATTTGATCGACCATTTCACTGACATTTTGTATCCCTAGTTTTCTATCATGATTTGGACAATAAGGATCACCAATTCTTGCATAGAGGAGTCTGAGGTAGTCATAAATTTCAGTTACTGTCCCAACTGTCGATCTTGGATTGTGAGAAGTTGTTTTCTGCTCAATCGATATTGCTGGAGATAAACCTTCTATTAGATCGACCTCTGGTTTTTCCATCATTGATAAGAATTGTCTTGCATATGCAGATAGAGATTCAACATAACGACGCTGACCCTCTGCATATATCGTGTCAAAGGCCAATGATGATTTACCAGATCCAGATAGACCAGTAATCACAATCAGATTATCTCTAGGGAGACTTACATCCAGATTCTTTAGGTTGTGCGTTCTTGCACCTTTAATTTCAATATTGCTCATAAAAAATACCAACCCANCATTGTAAATCTTTTTTTCTAATNGGGCGAAATTAACTGCTTTTTGTTACAATGATTCGTGGAATATANATAAAAAAGTTTTAAGGAAATAAATATGGCTAGAGGCNTTAACAAAGTAATCATAGTTGGGAATCTTGGNGCAGATCCAGACACTAAATCTATGCCGAGTGGAAATATGGTTGCTAATTTTAGNGTTGCGACATCTGAATCATGGAATGATAGAGATACAGGAGAAAGACAAGAGAAGACGGAGTGGCACAGAGTCGTCTTTTTTGGAAGATTGGCCGAGATAGCCGATCAATACCTAAGAAAAGGATCCCAAGTCTATGTAGAAGGCAAGCTGCAGACTAGAAAATGGGAAGATAGAGATGGTAATGAAAGGTGGACAACCGAGATAGTAGGCAATCAATTAGAGATGCTCGGNGAGAGAATGAGCTCAGGTTCTAGTCAGTCTAATAACATGGACCAATCAACATCAAAATCAAACTTNAATGATGATGAGTTTGATGATGATATACCTTTCTAATTCATCGCATCAATTTCTGTGACAAAAAAAGTTTTCATTAAGTCGTTTGGCTGCCAGATGAATGAGTATGATTCATCAAAAATGGTGGATATGATGTGCACAGAAAGGGATATGGAGCAAACTAAAGACCCTTCTGAGGCTGACTTAATATTGCTTAATACTTGTTCTATTAGGGAAAAACCTCAGGAAAAGGTTTTTTCACAGCTTGGCCGATGGAAGCCTCTTAAGAATCANAATCCTGAGCTTATCATTGGTGTGGGCGGATGTGTGGCAAGTCAAGAGGGAGAGAATATTATCAAAAGGGCGCCTTATGTAGATATNGTATTTGGCCCTCAGACTTTGCATCGATTACCCAAGTTGTATGATGATGCTGTAAAAACTAGGANNCCTTCAATCGACACTTCATTCCCTAAGATTGAGAAATTCTCAAGTTTGCCTGATGCTATAAATGTCAATCCTTCTGCTTTCGTTTCGATAATGGAGGGATGTAGTAAATTTTGTAGTTTTTGNGTTGTTCCTCACACAAGAGGACTAGAAGTAAGCCGACCACCAGAGCAAATTCTAAACGAAATTAAAAATTTGGCTGAAAGAGGGGTGAGAGAAATNAACTTACTCGGTCAGAATGTAAATGCATACAGGGCAAAAGATATGCATGGCATTAAATTGCGTCTTGCNGACCTGCTTCATCTTGTTGCAGATATTGATGGTGTTGATCGTATCAGGTTTACNACATCGCATCCTCTTCAATTTACGGATGACTTGATCAGTTCTTTTGAAAACAGAAAGCTTGCAAATTATCTTCATCTCCCTGTACAGAGCGGATCAGACAGAATTCTAAAGCTAATGGAGCGTAAACATAAGATTGAACTCTATATAGATAGAATTGAGAAACTGAGATCAATTCGTCCAGATATCAGTATNTCCTCTGATTTTATTGTTGGATTTCCNGGTGAAACAGATGTGGATTTTGAGGAAACCATTGATTTGATCAATAAAATAAAATTTGATCAATCATTTAGTTTTATCTTCAGCCCAAGGCCCAATACGCCTGCAGCTGAAATGATTGATGATGTTCCTTATAAAGAGAAGCTCAGACGCCTGAATGAATTGCAGGNTTTGATTAATCAGAATGCAAATAAGATCAGTCAATCAATGATAGGGTCAGAGCAAAATGTTTTGGTTGAGAAGCNGTCAAAAAAAGANCACCATCAGATCACAGGCAGGACAGAGAATAANCGTTGGGTCAATTTTGATGGGCCTCGAGACTTAATTGGTAGTTTTGTTAATCTTCATATCACAGAGGCATTGCCTAATTCACTCAGAGCNAGGTTGGTCAATTGAAAACNTCAACATTAGAATTTGAAATAAATCCAATCGATAANTCAATCCTTGCAAATTTATTGGGGACATTTGACAGTAATATTAGATCGATTGAAAATGAACTAAATATACAAATTAAAAANAGAGGCAATTTATTCCTCCTTNAGGGCCAGAAAAGAAANCTTCCCTTAGGNGAGAGAATACTCTTAGAGCTACATGCCATTGCAAGCAAAGAAAGCATCGANAAAGAAAAAGTTCATCTCGTTATAAAAAAGATCATGAATCATCAAGAAAAACCATCTTCATCTACGGANCAACCAACTTTTATTAAAACGCCTCGCAGAGAGATACAGACTCGAAATATGAATCAGTATGAGTATATTCAATCAATCAGGAATCATGATGTAACATTCGGAATTGGACCTGCTGGNACAGGTAAAACCTATNTAGCTGTAGCNGCNGCNATTGANTCTCTTCAGAGGCAAGATGTCAAAAGAATCATTCTAGTGAGGCCTGCNGTTGAAGCGGGAGAAAACCTTGGCTTTCTTCCNGGNGATTTATCACAGAAAGTTGATCCNTATCTCAGACCNATGTATGACGCACTTTATGANATGATGGGATTTGAGCAAGTTTCTAATTTAATAGAGAGAAGAACAATNGAGCTNGCGCCTTTGGCATTTATGAGNGGGCGATCCTTGAATGAAAGCTTTATTATTTTAGATGAAGCGCAAAACACTACTGTGGAACAAATGAAAATGTTTTTAACCAGAATGGGGTTTGGCTCAAAATCTGTTGTCAATGGTGACATTACTCAGATTGATTTACCCACAGAAAAGAAATCAGGTCTTGAGCATGCNTTAAGTGTTGTGTCNGANATAGANAAGATTGCTTCTGTGNATTTTTCACATAAAGATGTCGTCAGGCATCGAATTGTGCAANAGATTGTAGAAGCATANGAAAAGANTAAAGANAGCAAATGACCATATCACCTTCGAATATAGAGATTCAGTCAGTGCATNGTATTTCAACAANNATATCAAGAGAACTGATAAAGGATGCGATATTGGCTGCTTATGAAAAGTCAAATAGACCTTATGATTTTGATATTTCTGTCAATATAAGAATTGTTGGGAGAGAAGAGGGCGCTGAGATAAATAAGAAATTCAAAAAAAAGAATACCCCTACAAATGTTCTTGCTTTTGTAGGCGATCCAAAAAAGGAAAATCATTTGGGGATTGAGGCTCCATCGCTTGGGGATATTGTTGTTTGCTATCCTGTAGTTAAAGAGGAATCAGATGATNTGCAAAAAACAGTAAATGACCATTTTATACATATGGTCATTCATGGCTTTCTTCATTTGATGGGATACGATCATCAAGATGATCATGAGGAGCATGAGATGAATGAACTGACTAATGAAATATTGCAATCGGTGATGCCATGAATTTAGTTGCAAGTATTAAAAGCTTTTTCCAAAAAAATAAGAATGATTCAGAAGGTTTTTACTCACTCATTCGCTCTGATAAGTGGAGCAGTCTTCTTGGCAAAGATCAAATTAAGATGATCGAAGGTGTGATTGAAGTATCAAGCCTTCAAGTCAGAGATATTATGATACCGAGATCAAATATGATCCTTCTTGAGGATGATATGAGCATCGATCAAATGCTTCAAATCATTATAAATTCGGGCCATTCTCGATTCCCTGTTATTGGTGATAATAAAGACGAAGTGATTGGAATCTTGCTTGCAAAAGATCTTTTGAGGTTCTCTCAAACAAATAAAGCTGATTTCGACCTAAATAACTGCCTCAGGACTGCAACGTTTATTCCTGAAAGCAAGCAATTGCAAATACTTCTAAAAGAATTCAGAAAAAGCAGGAATCACATGGCGATTGTTGTCGATGAATATGGAAGAACAGCGGGATTACTCACGATTGAAGATGTGCTTGAGCAAATTGTCGGTGATATTGAGGATGAGTATGATCCTGAAGATTTGCCGATGATTCAGGAGATTGGACATAAGAAATATATTGTTGAAGCTTTAATAAGGATTGAAGATTTTAATGAATATTTTGAAACAGAATTTCTAGATGAAGACTATGACACACTGGGTGGAATGCTAATTAAAATGCAGGGCAAGCTTCCTACAATAGAAGAAATTATTAAGATTGAAGATTGTTCATTCAGAATCCTTGAAGCTGATGATAGAAGATTATCAAGCATCGAGGTTACTCTAGATTGATACATCAACTATCAGGACCCAAATTATATCTTAGCTCTATAGCTCTTTCCCTCTCATACTTGATAGGTTTTGAGCCATTCGGATACCAGTTTATTGGATTATTAGCTGTCTCCGCTTTATTTTATTTTGCAATAAATCTGAATGAGAAAAGAGCTGCCTTACTATTTTTTCTATTTGGATTTTTTCTTTATTGCACTGGTTTGTATTGGTTGTATATCAGTATTCATATAGTGAGCGGGGCTCCAAAAATACTTGCTGTTTTGCTTATAGCAATCTTATCTATTTATCTCTCTTTATTTCATTCTTTATTTGGTTTTATTTTTGTAAAACTTCATAAAAGAATTGCCAATGAATGGATCTCACTTCTTTTGATCGCTCCTTCATTATGGACATTACTGGAAATATTCAGAGGCTACTTCTTAACTGGTTTTCCATGGTTCAGTTTAGGTTATATGGAAAGTGGTAGCCTTATCTCTAGTTGGGCTCCTATTGGGGGAGTTTTTTTGGTGTCGATGGTGATGGCAATGGCTTCGTCTGCAATTTTGCTTACTTTCCTGAATAAGAGAGTTTTAGGCAGCTTAATTATTGTTATCTTAATCATATCTAGTTATCTCCTTGGTACGGTTAATTGGACACATAAATCAAATGAATCTTCATATCAGGTTGCACTTGTCCAAGGAAACATTGAGCAGGATAAGAAATGGCTAGGAAGCGAATTCGAAAATACACTCACTCTCTATGCATCAAGTTTAACTAACTTAGAAGGAACAGATTTAGTGATTTGGCCTGAAGTGGCAATTCCATCTCTAAAGAGAAATGTTGAGGGGTACTTGGAGTATCTTGATACGAAAATAAAAGAGAAAGATATACAAATGTTAATTTTAGGTATCAATACTCAGGATCAGAATGGTCAAGTTTTTAATTCAATGATTAGCCTTGGTGAAGAGGAGAATATATACCAAAAGAGACATCTGGTTCCCTTTGGTGAGTATTTTCCTGTGACAGAAGGCATTCGTTCTTGGATGCAATCTATCAATCTACCAAGTAGAGACATCGCAAAAGGGGACAGAGATCAACAACCATTTAATTTGGGTAATCTTAGAATGCTTCCCTCTATTTGTTACGAAGATATTTTTGGCTCTGACATGCTGGATTTCTTTCCTCAATCAAATGTAATAATAAACATCACGAATAACGCATGGTTCGGTAAGTCAATTGCCTCTGCACAGCATTTACAAATGTCCAGAATGAGAGCAATAGAAAGTGGAAGATATCTTCTGCGATCAACCAATACAGGAATCAGTGCAATCATTGGCCCTAAAGGCAAGATACATGAGACCTCTAGACCTCATGAATACTCTGTGATTACAGGCAGTTTCTTTCCTATGGAAGGCCGAACGCCTTATATGCTTTGGGGGGATACTTTTTCATTGCTTCTCAGTATTTTCCTTATGACAATGGGGGTAATAATAGGTATGCTTCGTTTTAAAAATTAAAAATGATTGATTCAAAATATAACCCAAGAGAAATAGAAGAATCAGCCCAGAATTATTGGGAGGATAAGAGAGTTTTTGAATCGATTGAGGATCAAGAGAAGGAAAAATATTACTGTCTTTGCATGTTTCCTTACCCGAGTGGACGATTGCATATGGGACATGTTAGGAATTACACAATTGGTGATGTCGTATCTAGATATCAGAGAATGCATGGCAAGAATGTTTTGCAGCCAATGGGATGGGATGCTTTTGGTTTACCAGCTGAGGGTGCAGCAATAAAAAATAATATGGCTCCATCAAAGTGGACCAGACAAAACATTGAATACATGAAGTATCAGTTAAAGATGCTTGGTTTTGGGTATGATTGGAGCAGAGAACTTGCTACTTGCGATCCTGATTACTACAAATGGGAACAATGGATGTTTACCCGTTTGTTTGAGAAGGGTATTGCATATCGAAGTGATGCCATAGTCAATTGGGATCCCGTTGAGAATACCGTTCTTGCGAATGAGCAAGTGATTGATGGAAAAGGTTGGAGATCTGGTGCAACCATTGAGCGAAGAAATATGCCTCAATGGTTTCTTAGGATAACGGATTACTGTGAAGAGCTACTCGAAGGATTAGATGATCTAGACTGGCCAGAGCAAGTCAAAGTAATGCAAAGAAATTGGATTGGTCGATCAGAAGGCTATGAAATCGACTTTGAGATTCCTCACTTAGATACTACTATCAGTGTTTACACCACTAGAACAGATACACTCTTTGGTGCAACCTATCTTGCATTGGCTCCAGAGCATCCGATTGTTCAAGAGATAGCCAGCTTAGATAACAATGTGCAACAATTTCTAGAAGATACAAAATCACAAGCAGTATCTGAAGAAGCTTTGGAGAAAATGGAAAAGAAAGGTGTTCCCCTCGGCTTTAATGCAATCAATCCTATCAATGGTGAAGAGATCCCAGTATGGACTGCAAACTTTGTGCTAATGACCTATGGAACGGGTTCAATCATGTCTGTGCCTGCACATGATCAAAGAGATCATGATTTTGCAAAAAAATATGATTTACATATTCAGCCTGTAATAAGATCAAATGACAAAGATTCAAATCATGATTTCAACAAAGAAGCCTATATTGAAGAAGGTATATTGTTTAATTCAGGAAATTATGATGGAGTCAGCTCTGCTCAAGCAAAAGATCAGATAGGAGAATTACTTACTGATAAAAATGCAGCAAAGAAAGTCATCAATTATCGTTTAAGGGACTGGCTCATTTCTAGGCAACGGTATTGGGGTGCTCCAATACCAGTGTTGACAAACGAGCAGGGCGATCTTGTTTCAGAGTCTGATGAAAATCTTCCTGTCTCTTTACCGGAGGAGGTAGAATTCGATGGAGTTCATTCTCCATTGAAAACAATGAGTGATTTTTATGAGGTGAATGACAGAGATATTCCATTGGTTCGTGAAACAGATACGTTCGATACTTTTATGGAGTCTTCTTGGTACTACGCTAGATTTTGTTCAAGCGATTCTGACAAAGCGATGTTGGATGATAGAGCCAAATATTGGCTTCCAGTTGACCTGTATATTGGTGGAATTGAGCACGCGATCTTACACCTCCTGTATGCAAGGTTCTATCATAAGCTACTTCGAGATGAGGGTCTCGTTGAAGGAAATGAGCCATTTAAAAGGCTATTAACCCAGGGCATGGTTCTAAATGATGGCGCAAAGATGTCAAAATCTTTAGGCAACACAGTCGATCCAGAGGAGATGATTCAAAATTACGGCGCAGATACNGTTCGTTTATTCATGATGTTTACCTCTCCTCCAGAGCANTCTTTAGAGTGGTCAGATACAGCAATCAACGGCTCATATCGGTTTTTAAAAAAGTTATGGAAACTGATAAAAACCCATCAAGACTCTATAAAAGATATTNCTNGTATTTCGTCGAATGAAAAGTTTAATGNAAATCAAAATAAGTTGAGAAGAAAAACGCATCAAACAATTTCAAAGGTCACAGACGATATNGGAAGAAGGTATACTTTNAATACCGCAATTGCAGCAGTNATGGAACTTGTTAATGAAGTTTCAGCTTTCAATGTCGATNATGAATTGGATCGCCAAGTAATCAAAGAGGCAATTGAAAGCATACTATTATTGCTCTCACCGATCGTTCCACATATTTGNCATCAGCTTTGGCTGGATATTAATCATGATCANCCGATTATTGATGCTNNGTGGCCAAAATTTGACTCCAGTCTCCTCAAAAGNGAAACATCGCTAATTGTAGTTCAGGTAAANGGTAAATTGAGATCCAAGCTTGAAGTNGATGCTTCAATTAGTGAGGATGAATTAAAATCAATGGCATTGTCTGACGAAAAGGTAGTNCGCTTCATTGNTGGAAATGAGATTAAGAAAATTATCGTGATACCCNAAAAGTTAGTTAACATCGTAGTTTAGTGGGAAATATTCAAAAATCATTGATCATTCTATCTTGCTTAATAGCATCATCTTGTGGCTATGAGTTGCAAGACACATCTGCTTTAGCCAATAAATCTNGAAATGTTTTNNTAGAAACAACTGATCGTTATTCANCTTTTTATAGGATTCTCANAAATACACTGAAATCAAATGGCATTCCCNTATCTGAAAGCAAAGCANCAGCAGATACGATCATCATAATTAGCAATGATGATTNCAANGAGAGNGTCATCACTGTCTCATCTTCAAATTATCCAAAAGAATTTGAAATTAATTTAGAGGTNACATGGTCTCTTATACATCAAAATCAAAGTATCATTGAGAACTCAGAATACAAGGAAGTGNCNGATTACAGTTTTGATAGAAACCAAATACTAGGAAAAGAAAATGAATCAAAATTCATTAAGGAATCACTCGCTGAGCAAGTTGTTGATAAAATTTTGCTCAGAATANACGAGGTATTGTGATGGCAGCTCTTCATTTTATATATTCGACAATGAATGCAGGCAAATCAACAGCACTATTGCAAGCTAGCCATGGTTATCGTGAAAGAGGTCTTGAGACCATGGTTTTTACGTCATCAAAGGATAACCGTTATGGTGAATCAGAAGTGGTTTCAAGAGTTGGATTGAGAACTCCTGCTCATACTTATACTGAATCAGACGATATNNTGATGATGGTCCAAGATNTGAATAAGAAGAATGAATTGAGTTGTGTGCTGATTGATGAGGCGCAATTTCTAAGCAAAGATCAAGTTGAGCAATTAGGAAAGATTGTCGATGAGATGAACATTACCGTAATGGCTTTTGGGATCAGAACAGACTTTCAGGGTGAATTATTTGAAGGAAGCAAGTATCTGTTGGCTTGGGCGGATAGATTAAAAGAGTTACGTGCTGTTTGTCATTGCGGAAGTAAAGCAACCATGATCGTACGCGTCAGCGAAGATGGCTCAATTATNAGATCCGGTGAACAGGTTGAAATCGGAGGAAATGAAAGATACTTATCGCTTTGCCGAAAATGTTTTTACAANGGGGCTATTGGCTCATAGTCAGGAGATAATTCCTACCACCAATCCTGTAAAGCATGAAGCCAGAGTTGCCCCAATCAGTGCTTTTCCACTTACAGAAATNAAATCCCCTTTTCTATCCGGAATCATTGTNCCAATGCCACTGAGTAGNATTCCAACACTTGATAAATTTGCAAATCCACATAAAGCATAAAGCATGATGACTCTGCTTTTTTCAGAAAGTGCCGATGGATCAATTGAGGATAGATTGATATATGCCACAAATTCATTGAGTATAAATTTCACTCCTAACAAGGATCCTGCAAGCTGTATTTCAGATGATGGTATGCCCATGCACCAAGCGATTGGTGCAAAAATCCATCCAGCAATCCTTTCAAGAGTGATTGATTCTCCAGCGACTTGAGGCAGAAGAGCTTCGAGACCTGTGTTCACAAGAGTAACAATTGTAATTAAAACAAGAAGNAGCGCCGCTATATTGAGAGTAATTTGCAGACCATCTTGAGTACCGCTAGTCAGTGCATCCATTGTTCCTCGGTATAGTTTAGATTGCTCAATCTCACTCTCATCTTCTGTTTTTATATCACTCGGTAGCATGATATTTGCATACATGATTGCAGCAGGAACCGANATGATTGACGCAGTTAAAAAATGACCTATGAGATTTTCAGAATAGAGGCCAGACAGCATTGTCACAAAGACNACCATTACNCCACCTGAGATTGTNGACATTCCAACTGTCATGAGGACCAACAATTCATGTTTTGACATTTTGCTGAGATAGGGTCTGATCAAAAGAGGTGCTTCAACTTGCCCAAATATTATGTTTGCGGTTGAACTCAAACCCACAGGGCCGCCCACATTGAGTGGTTTTTTGAAAAGTGTAGCNATCGCTTTGATAATTATTGGAAGAATCCTCCAGTGCCAAAAAATTGCTGAAAGCGCAGAAACAACTATGATCAACATTAATCCAGAGAAGATAAAAATATTTGCAAATGCTGGATCTATGACCTCAAATGGCTTAGGNGCTCCTTCTGCGAGATAACCAAATACAAAACCCGTGCCCTTATCTGTCGCATCTTTTAGAGCCAAAACACCCTTGGATANNGAGTTAAATGCATTTGTAATCGGAGGCACCTTAATAAGTAAAAAAGAGAGTACAAATTGAAGAGCTATGGCATTGAAAAGGTATAGAGGATTTATTTTTCTAAAATCTCTTGAGAAAACAGCACCCAGAAGAATCAGTATGATGCCGCCAATAACGATTTGAAGAATATCCATCAGATTAGTTTACAACAATTTGATTTCATATAAACGCTGCTGCAGGAAATCATCAGCCATAATCCCTTCAGGATAAAGATNCGGATGCTCATCGTCTANGCATGAAGGTAATGTTTCGATGAGCCAATCAGGATTGGGATGTAAGAAGAAAGGGATAGAATAACGTGATGAGCCTTTCACAGCATCTGATGGGGTCGTAACCCGATGCAATACTGAGGGCAATCGATTATTGGTGAATCGTTCTAGCATATCACCCACATTGCAAACCACAGTGCTCTGAGGTGTATCTATTGGATACCAACTGTCATCTACGAGAATTTCTAAGCCGGGTTTATTCCCTCCTATAAGCAGAGTGATTAGNTTGATATCACCATGAGCACCAGCTCTTTCTCCTATATCTTCATCTGCAGGAGGGTAATGTATGGTTCTTAAGACACTATTGCCCTCGTTAATTTGTGAATCAAAGTAATTATTCTCCAGCCCTAAATATATCGCTATTGCTTCCATGAGTTGTTGCCCGAAACTNTCAAAAGCATCAAAAAGCTCAGTNACTGTTTTCTTGAATTCAGGAATTTCTTCGGCAACTATATTTTCAAACATATATTTTGTGTAGCGGTGACCATCCTCNAGATCTCTACCTGTTTGCCAAAACTCTTTTAAATCAGCATGTTNAGCACCTTTTGCTGTTTCAATTTTATAGGGCGTATAACCTCTCGCTCCCCCAATATTCTTTATAAAGTATTTCATCTTGATGTCTTGTGGCAAAGCAAAGAACTCTTCAAACATTTTTATTGAGTCTGACACCATATGCTCAGGTATCGGGTGATCTTGTATCCCGCAAAATCCTGTCGCTTTGTGATTCTTTCCCAATTGATCAGCAAATGCTTCCGGATCTTTGTCCCAAAGCTCATAACTGATTGTTTCAACAATGCTCATAGTCAGANTTTTGTGGGATTGGGTGCGTCTCCATAAACGTCATCAGGGTCAAAAACCTTTTCAGTATCAGTGAATTCAAGTTGCACTTTTTCCTCATTAGAAATAATTTTCCGATAAAAACAGCTTCTGTAACCAACATGACAACTTGCACCACCCATGACTTTTACTTTGGCCCAAATAGTATCTTGATCATCATCAATCATGAGCTCATCTACATTCTGAAAAAAACCACTGGTTGCTCCTTTGTGCCAGATGACTTTCCTGCTTCTGCTAAAGTAATGCATTTGACCAGTAATGATTGTTTTCTCAAGTGCTTCGTGATTCATATAGCCATGCATCAATAGCTCTCCAGATTCGACATCTGTAGTGACAACTGGTATCAAACCATTNNNATCAAACTTGGGGGCTAATCCAGTTCCTTCTTCTACTTCCTCAATACTGAGTCTTTCCTGAAACATCTTTTATTTAATCCACTAATGACCAAAGAATCTAATTAAAACATTAGGTATTATAACTTTCATAAATGCAATAAAAACCAAAAATGAAGATCAAACTCTACAATTCAAACACCAAGAGCAAAGAGCTATTTGTTCCCATTGACCCCAAAAAGGTCACAATGTATGTCTGTGGGCCCACAGTATATAGTTATCCTCATATTGGAAATGCGAGAGGTCCTGTCATATTCGATGTTCTAGCAAGGCTTTTAAGGAGGGAATTTGATCTCACGTACATTAGGAATATAACAGACCTAGACGACAAAATTTATCAGGCAGCTGATGATGAGGGCGTGCATATTTCTGAAGTTACACAGCGTTATACAAAAATTTATCAAGAAGACATGACTGCCTTAGGTGTTGAAAAACCAGATTTAGAGCCATTAGCAACAGAGCATATTCCTGAGATGATTGAAATGATTCAGGTATTAATTGATAAAAAGCATGCATATGAGAGTCAAGGCCATGTTTTTTTCAGTGTAGAGACATTTGATGATTATGGTTTCCTTTCTAATCGAACAGAAGAAGAACAGATTTCAGGAACAAGAATAAAATCTTCAGAAATAAAAAATAATCAAAGGGACTTTGTACTCTGGAAGCCATCCACTGGGGAAACTCCTGGTTGGGATAGTCCTTGGGGTTTTGGAAGGCCTGGTTGGCATCTTGAATGCTCAGCAATGGCAAAGAAATATTTAGGAAGAACATTGGATATCCATGGTGGTGGAAGTGATCTTTTGTTTCCTCATCATGAGAATGAATGTGCGCAAAGCATGTGCTCACACTCAGGAGAACCACTCGCAAACTATTGGGTCCATAATGGAATGATCGATTTTGATAACGTAAAGATGTCAAAATCTGAAGGCAATCTTTTGCTTATNCGAGATCTNCTAAAAGAAATCAGNCCAGAGGTTATACGAATGGCATTTTTAACCACACACTATCGTAAACCAATTAATTGGAATGATGCATTGATCAATGATTCAGAGAAAAAGCTTGATCGCTTGTATGGTTCGATCAGACAATTGGGGAAGATCTCACCAGGAGAGCCCTCAGAAGAAGTTTTGAATGCAATTGCAGATGATATCAATACGCCCAAGGCACTGAGTGAACTTTTTGCCATAGTAAAAAATATCAATAATGCAAAATCAGATGAAGAGTCTAGAAAATTGGCATCAATTTTAATTGGGTCAGCTCATTTATTGGGTTTGATGAATCAAGATGCAGAAATATGGTTTGAAAACATCGAAGTTGATAAGGCATTAATTGATCATCTTTTGACTGAGAGAGAAGNAGCAAGGTCCAATAGAAATTTTGAACGAGCTGATCAAATTAGACAAGAGATCGAGTCACTCGGTGTAACAATAGAAGATGGTCCAGAAGGACCAGTTTGGAAGAAACTATAAGCAATGGAATCATTGGAAGAAATTCAACAATCCATTTCTGAAGAGTTTGAAATTTTTGATACTTGGATGGAAAAGTATGAATACATTATCGATCTGGGTAAAAAGTTGGAAAATTTTCCAAGTGACCAAATGATCGATGAAAATAAAGTGCATGGCTGTCAATCGAGTGTTTGGTTTGTGACTTCATTAGAGGATGGTTTATTCAGATGTAAAGCAACCAGTGATTCTGCAATTGTTTCCGGGCTTATANCCTTACTGTTGAGAATATATGACAATCAGAAGCCTTCAGAAATTATAGAAACAGAGCCAAAGTTTATTTCCATNATTGGCTTAAATGAACACTTGAGCCCAACAAGAAACAATGGTCTGAACTTAATGATCGCCAGAATCAAGAAAGATGCTGGCATGATGACCTAAGAAGTCCTTTATGAAGCAAGTCATTATCTTCTATCAAAAGTTTATATCTCCATATTTCCCTGCTTCTTGTAGATATTTTCCAACGTGTTCCCAATACGCAATTGAGGCCATTGATCAACATGGATCCATCAAAGGATCCATTCTCATGATATTGAGAATCCTAAGATGTAACCCGTTTTTCAGTGGAGGCCATGATCCAGTTCCAGAAAAATTTCAAATTCTGAGAAATTCCAGAGATAATTAATGATCTATTATCAATGATTAAGCAAATTGAAGAAAAAGAATTCCATCAAATGTATTTGATCCATGGAGCAGAAGACCTACTCATTCTTGAGGCACAAGACGAAATCCGAAGTAATGCATATAATCTTGGTTTTACAGAACGCTCCAGATTCTATTTTGATGCAAGATCAAACTGGGATGGTGTTTTTGCAGAATTGAAAAGCCCATCACTTTTCGCTGAAAAAAAGATCATTGAGATCAATCTACCTTTGGGCAGACCTGGTAAAACTGGTTCTGTTGCTTTATTGGAGTTGATGGAAATAATCACAGATGATCATCTTTTGATTTTGATCTGTGGGAAATTAGAAAAGAGTGTAACCAATACAAAATGGTTTAAGGCTTTTTCTGCTAGGGCTCAAGTTATAGAATGCAAGAAAGTATATCCCTCNCAAATGGGCGGATGGATCTCAAGGAGATTAAGAGATAAGGGGCTCTCTATCGACAAGGATGCATTGGCTATGTTTGTGGCACTGACCGAAGGCAATCTCTTTGCTGNGATGCAGTCCATTGATCGTCTNATGCTAATGGGGATTGATCAGAGAGTTTCTCTTGAGGACGTAAATGACTGTGTAGCCGACGGGGCTCATTTTGATCTTTTTCAGCTGACNGACGCAGCTATTTCCAGTAATAGCACAAGAACATTTAATATATTCAAGCGTCTTCAAAAAGAGGGGATGCAACCTTTTGAAGTCATGCGAGTTATTAATTGGGAAATAAAAAATTTATTCAGTATGAGCTTGGATATCTCTTGCGGTAATTCTATTAAGCAAAGCATGAATCGAGCCAAAATCTGGCAAAGTAAGCAGCAACTGATCGGTAATTTTCTCAATCAAGTGAACCATCAATATATGGAATCAATTTTGGGACAAGCATGTTCTGTTGACAAAGTGATCAAAGGAGCAGCAGCTGGTAATTCATGGGACGAAATTGGAAGGCTTTTATATATGATTGCTAACCCTATGAGGAAAACAGCATGACAGATCAGACCATATTAGATCTAACTATGGTGGTATTGGATGATATGAAGGCCATNGATGTGCATGCAATTGACGTAAGAGAATTAACCTCGATCAGTGATCACATGATTTTTTGTACTGGTACTTCTAATCGGCATGCCCGTTCNATTATTGACCGAGTAGTTGAAAGAATGAAAGAAATCAATATGCCAGTATTGGGAATTGAAGGTTATGAGTCAGGCCAATGGGTATTAATTGATCTTGGAGATGCTATTCTTCACGTAATGCTTAGTGAAGTCAGAGAGTTTTATAAATTGGAAGATTTATGGAGTATCGGGACAGAATTTTCGATCAATGAAAATTAAAATCATCACTGTCACAGGTAAGAAAAATCAATTCAAGAATGAAATTGATAGATATCTCAAGATGTTGCCACCCTTTATGAAAGTNGAGCAGATAGAATTACCCATCTCTAANCGATCAAAACAGAAAGTGGCCCATCAAAATCTTGAAGAAGAATGCAGCAAAATCCTTAGCAACTTAGATGCTTCAAATTTTGTCATAGCAATGGATGAAAAAGGCAAGCAAATAGATACGATACAATTTTCAAAATGGCTTAAGAAATGGATGGATGAGGGCGCTGAACCAGTTTTTGTAATTGGTGGACCTGATGGCTTAGCCAAATCAGTGAAAGAAAGAGGAAATGTTTCACTTTCTTTATCTAGCCTAACTTATGTGCACAGCATGGTCCCCTTGATTTTGGCAGAACAGCTCTATAGAGCATGGTCTATTATTGATAATCAGCCTTATCATCGTCCATGAGTTCATGTTCTTTTCATAATTGCTGAGTATAATTTCTCTAAAACTTAGTTAACCAAGAAGAATGATNAAATCCATAATTTCAATTTTATTCAAGATTGCGCTTTCATTAATGATTGTTTCGATTCTTGCTCTTGGGGGAATTATTTTTGCTTTGTCCTTTGGTAAAACTGAAATTGAAGATAAATTGAATGAATTGGTTTTAGAAAATAGGCTCGAGATAGTTGAGATTGTAGAGAAGCGTCTATCACTTGATTTTGAATACCAAAGCTTAATCGTTTCTTATAAGAAACATTCAATTGTAAATTTTAAGATTCAATTTTCTTTTAGAGATGTGCAGATGGCACAGACCAATGACCCATTGCCCGTATACATTGATGAACTCAATATCGAAATTGATCCTATAAAATCGATTATTAATCAAATACCAGCCATCACAGCAATCATCATCAATGGCAGCGAGATTCAATTCAGCCATAATGTTGACAATGGCTATATGATTAACANTATTCCAATCACNCAATTTAGGCTNCCTAAGAGGAAGGGATTCAAAAGNCCNTCATTNGAGCTAAANTCCATTTCTGCAANGGCAATTGATATAGAGCATCTACAAGCCACNGTNGGNCTCACTGATGTTATNGANAGTGATGATGCTTCATTTAGTTTAAATCTTAAATGGGATGAGGTNCCAAGAAAANAAGAGGTATTATTTGCTGACGGAAATATAGANNTTTTAATTATGGATGGGGTTATAAATACCAAGGAATCTGTGCCTGGGAAAGCATTATCCATTTTTAGCTTTTCTCAATTACCAAAGCGTTTTTTGCTGAATTTTGAAGATGTCCTGGATGAGGGTTTGGTCTTTGACTATATCAAGGGGGAATTATTGCTCCAAGACAGGACAGCATTTACTTGCAATCTTTCATTGAATACTAAGACAGTAGATGTCTTAATTATTGGCACATCAGATCTTGAGAACAGAACTTATGATCAAACCATGATTATTGATCCAGATGTATCTGATATTTTGACTGGTGGAGCAGCAGTTCTAGCTGGCCCTGCTGCTGCTGCATCAATGTTTATATTGTCAAAGATATTGAGCAGACCAGATGAGGATACATTGAGCTACTTTAATATCTCAGGTGAATGGAAAAAGCCAGAATTGATAACTATACAAAGAGATGAGATTGATCGGACATTGATAGACAATTGTGATCAATTTCTTCCGGACGAATCCAATTAATTGACCATATTTTACTGAAATGAAAATCGCAGCCATCCAAATGAATTCAAGTGATCAGGTCAATTCAAACTTGATGAAAGCAAAGTCATTATTGGCTGCAGCGAGTGATGNAGGTGCAGATGCTTGTTTTTTACCAGAGAACTTTGCATTCATGGGGCATCCAAAAGAACTACTCAACTCAGTTATGGAAGACGAGGAGAGTGGCATCATCCAGACTGAGATTTCAAATATAGCCAAAGAATTAAAAATATGGATCATTGCAGGATCAATTCCAATCAGAGACTCAGAGACGGGTAAGGCATTTTCAAGATCAATCACATTCAATGATGATGGTGAGATCGTGGGACACTATGACAAAGTTCATCTTTTTGATGTTGAAGTCAATGGGAAGAAATACCATGAATCCGAAGCATTCAATGCTGGAGTTCGGCCTAGATCCATCTCAACTCCTTGGTTCAAAATGGGACTATCAATTTGCTATGACCTCAGGTTCCCAGAGCTTTATCGATCTGAAGAATTCACAGATGTAGAGTTGATCAGTGTTCCATCTGCTTTTACAAAAGAAACCGGAGAGGCACATTGGTTGACGCTATTACAATCAAGAGCAATTGAAAATCTGGCTTATGTTATTGCTCCCAATCAATGGGGCNAACATTATGGGTCAAGAGAGACTTTTGGTCACAGCGTTATTATTGACCCATGGGGTAAAATAATAGAACTTATAAAAGATGGGGAAGGATTTGTGCTTGCAGAAATTGATACTGAGGGTCTACAATCAATTCGCAAAAAATTTCCTGCATTGGGCCATCGAAAAATAAAATAATTGAGAAATATATAACCAAATGCAAAACGTTGATGAAATTGTAAGATCCACATTGCTCGATCCCTATGGGATCGATGACTCTGATTTGCAAAGTATGCTCGGGCAGGTTATCTGCAGCGGCATTGAAATGGGCGATATATATTTCCAGAGTGCAGAAGCCGAGTCATGGACTTTAGAAGATGGTGAGGTTAAAAAGTCATCCTACTCAAGTAGACAAGGTGCGGGTTTCAGATCCATAATCGGAGAGCAAACAGGTTTGGCATATTCGGAATCTTTTGATAAACAATCATTAATGGCAGCTGCTAAGGCTGCATCAAGCATTGCAAAGGCAGGTAAGAATGCAACACTTCCTATCTCAAATGATAATCATGAGAAGCCATACTATTCTTCCGAGAACCCAATCTTGTCAATTGATGACCTCAGTAAAATTGATCTACTGAATCGCTTGGATGCAAAAGTAAGATCACTCGACCCCAGAGTTACAGAAGTTATTGCTTCACTTGCTGGAGGCCATGGTTGTGTTTTGATTGTCAACCAAGATGGAAAACTAGCCACTGATGTCAGGCCCATGGTCAGGTTGAGTCTCAGTGTCATAGCAGAGTCCAATGGTCGACTAGAAAGAGGAACAAGTGGTGGTGGAGGCAGAATGACTTACGAGTTCCTAGACGATGATCAATTGAGTAAATATGCCAAAGAAGCAGTAGACCAGGCTTTAATTAATTTGGATGCTGATGAAGCCCCTGCAGGCGAGATGACAGTCGTACTTGGTTCTGGCTGGCCTGGCGTATTGATACATGAAGCCATTGGTCATGGATTAGAGGGAGATTTTAATCGCAAAAAAACATCAGCATTTTCTGGGCTCATGGGAGAAATGGTAGCATCACCTGTCTGTACCATAGTGGATGATGGGACAATTCCGGATGCAAGAGGTTCTTTGAATATTGATGACGAAGGCAATCCAACCGAAAGCACTGTCTTAATTGAAAATGGAAAATTATGCAATTACATGCAAGACAATTTAAATGCAAAATTGATGAATACCAAATCAACAGGAAATGGGAGGCGCGAATCATATTCTTCTCAGACCATTCCGAGAATGACCAATACATTCATGCTGGCCGGAGAACATGATCAAAAAGAGATCATAGAATCAGTTGATAAAGGACTNTATGCCAAAAATTTTGGTGGTGGCCAGGTTGATATCACTTCTGGAAAGTTTGTTTTTTCTGCAAGCGAGGCTTATGTGATTGAAAAAGGCAAACTGGGCAAACCAGTTAAAGGCGCAATGCTCATTGGCGATGGCCCATCAGCTTTACATCAGGTTTCAATGGTAGGAAATGATTTAGCATTGGATCCTGGGGTGGGTAGTTGCGGAAAGGATGGTCAAACCGTGCCAGTCAATGTCGGTCAGCCAACAATGAGAATTGAAAAACTCACTGTTGGAGGAACAACCTGATTTAGCTAAGATCAGCAGCCAAAACTTTGTCAGCTTGTTCTTTTCGGTAATTCTTTAATTTCTCTGATAGATCATCATCATTCACAGCCATCATTGCTATAGCAAAAAGCGCTGCATTGATGGCACCTGGTTTACCAATTGCGACTGTTCCAACTGGAATCCCTGGAGGCATTTGTACTATGGACATTAGGGCATCCATTCCATCAAGGCTGCCAGCATTAAGAGGCACTCCAATTACGGGCGTTGTGGTTAATGCTGCAACAACTCCAGGAAGGGCTGCGGCTAATCCAGCACCTGCTATAAATGCTTTTACTTTCTGTTCCTCGCATTCTCTTATGAATTCTTCAAGCTCTTTCGGTGTTCTGTGAGCTGATAAGACTCTACTCTCTGCTTTTACGCCAAATTGATCCAACATTTTTTGTGCGTTTGACATCACATCCCAATCGGAAGCTGATCCCATTACAATTGCTACATCTATGCTCATATTGAAACTCCAGAAAATTTTTTTAGAAAGGTTAGGTAGGGTAGAATAGCACATTAAATTTGTTTTAAAAATGGACCAAATGCAACATATAGACATCGCATCTAGAGCGCTAAAATACGCCAGAAAAANTGGGGCAGAAGAAGCTTCAATAAAGCTCTCAACGGGCAATGGGTTTTCCGTTGTATCTCAGAATCAGGTCATTGATCTAGTTGAGCAATTCAATGATCAAAGTTTTTCAATTTCAGTATACATAGGTAAAGCCATAGGAAGTGCTAGCACCAATGATTTCTCAGAAGAACAGATTTATGCAACGATCGATAAAGCATTGAGTTTGTCAAGATTGACTGAAAAAGATGATTGTAATGGACTAGCTGAAAAAGAATTGATGGCAACTGAAATCAAAGATTTGAACTTATACCAACCATCTGATTTGAGCATCGAAAAAGCTAAAAAAATGGCCCTTCAATGTGAGGCTGCAGCATTTGAAGCCAATGAATCGATAATTAATTCTGAGGGCGCGACAGTGGGCTCATATGAGAATCAGTCTGTTTATCTTAATTCCCATGATTTTATCGGTGAGACCCAGTCAACAGGTCACAGTATCAGTTGTGTTGCGATTGCTGAAAAAGAAGGGCAAATGGAAATGGATTANGACTATTCAAGTACCAGGGGACTTGATGATCTTCGAGATCATATAAGTATCGGTTATTCAGCAGGCAATAGGGCTGCGAGTAATCTAGGATCAAGAAAGCTAAAAACACAAAAAGCNCCTGNTTTATTCTCACCTAGAGTTTCTAAAAGTCTTTTCAGNCACTTTTTGAGTGCAATCAGCGGTACAAGCCTATATAGAAAGTCATCTTTCTTAGTGGATAAAATCGATCAAGAAATTTTTCCTAAATTTATTCAAATACATGAAGATCCGCATTTAATGAAGGGGTTTGCTAGTACATATTTTGATGCCGAAGGAGTGCAAACCAAGCCAAGAGAGTTAATTCAGGATGGATATTTAAAGGGTTACTTGCTTTCCAGTTACTCAGCGAGAAGGTTGGGGATGAAAACCACTGCAAATGCAGGNGGGCATCACAATATCAATGTTGAGAAATCTGTTGATGAAGANCTAAATNAGATNATCAAAGGCATGCAATCTGGNTTCTTAGTAACAGGATTGATTGGGTCTGGTGTGAATATTGTCAATGGTGATTACTCTAGAGGGGCCAATGGATTTTGGATNGAGAATGGAGAGATTGNTTATCCAGTGAGTGAAGTAACAGTCGCTGGAAATTTAAGTGAGATGTTTTCAAAAATACAAAAAATTGGTAATGATCCTGAAACAGATGGATCAGTATTCTGTGGAAGTGTTTTAATTGATGATCTTATGATCGCAGGTGAATAAAAAGTTTACTCAGCGATTTGTTTGAACGCATTTTTATATTTTGACGCTGTATTATCAATCACTTCTTGAGGCAATTCGGGTCCTGGTGCCGTTTTATCCCAATCCAGTGTCTCTAGATAATCTCTAAGATATTGTTTGTCAAAGCTTGGCGGACTTGATCCCAGCTGATAATTCTCAATGGCCCAAAACCTTGAGGAGTCTGGAGTGAGAACCTCATCAATGAGATAAAGCTCACCATCACCGTCTAATCCAAATTCAAACTTGGTATCTGCAATGATAATCCCCTTTTCTTTAGCGTGATTCACTCCAAAGTTATATATATCAATTGCAATTTGCTTCACTCTGCTTGCGAGCTCTTCGCCGATTAAGTCGACCGTTTTTTCATAAGAAATGTTTTCATCGTGTTCACCTACCTCAGCTTTTGTTGCAGGTGTGTAAATCGGTTCTGGTAATTTTTGCGCCATTTGGAGCCCTTCTTCTAATTCAATCCCGCACACAGAGCCAGTTGCTTGATAGTCCTTCCATCCAGAGCCTATGAGATATCCTCTCACTACAGCCTCAATTGGAAGTGGACTGAGTCGCTTAACTATCATGCTTCTTTTTGAGAAATAATCGAGTTGATCAGGACTATCAAGAAGATCAACAAGATCGAGATCGTCAGTCATATGATTTTTTACAATCGATTGTGTCTTTTCAAACCAAAACTCTGAGAGCTGGGTTAGCACTTCGCCTTTGCCTGGGATTGGATTTGGAAGAACTACATCGAACGCAGACATTCTGTCTGTGGTCACGATGAGTAAGTGGTCAGAATCCACCGCGTAAATGTCTCTGACTTTGCCTCTGGCTACGAGTTCGAGATTTTTTAATTCTTTAGATTGCATATGACTATTTTATGGATAGAAATATAAGTAATCAACAATCTGTTTTTTTTCTTTAAAGAAAGAATTTATCAAGCATAATAGGAACCGGTAGAATAATATTTAGAAATGACTAAAGAATTCAAAATTGCACCATCAATCCTCTCTGCTGACTTTGCTAGATTGGGCGAAGAAGTCGAGAGTGTAATCGCTGCAGGAGCTGATTTTGTTCACTTTGATGTCATGGACAATCATTATGTTCCGAATCTGACATTTGGCCCAGTGATTTGTAAATCCTTAAGGGATTATGGCATTGAAGCACCAATTGACGTGCATTTAATGGTGCAACCAGTAGATAGATTGATCGCCGATTTTGCTAAAGCTGGCGCAACATATATTACATTTCATCCTGAAGCTTCCGATGACATTGGAGGTACTTTAGATTTAATCAGATCAAATGATTGCCTGCCTGGATTAGCGATTAATCCTCCGACGCCCCTCAGTTATGTCGAGGAGTATCTCGATCAAATCGACATCATAACTATGATGTCTGTGAATCCAGGATTTGCAGGACAAAGTTTCATTCCTGAAGTGCTGGATAAGTTGACCGAGACCAGAGCGATGATCGAGAAATCAGGTCGAGAAGTTTTTCTAGAGATTGATGGGGGAGTGAAGGCCAATAATATTGGTGACATTGCTTCTTATGGTGCAGATGTTTTTGTTTCTGGTTCCGGTATTTTTGGGACAGATGACTATCGCGATACCATTGATGAGATGAGACAAAATCTCGCACCTCATTTGAATCAGTAATTTTCCCAATATTTCATTGAAAAAACCCATTTGGATGAGTAGACTAGCCTCCTTTTAATAGGATATGAAAAGCTAATAATGACGACGGTTTCAGCAAAAAAAGAAGACGTGATTCACGATTGGTACTTGGTTGATGCCAAGGACAAGACCCTCGGTAGGCTATCTACTGAGATTGCTCGTCGTTTGAGAGGCAAGCATAAGCCTATCTACACTCCGCATGTTGATACAGGGGATTATATTGTTGTAATCAATGCATCTGGTATCAAAGTTACCGGAAATAAAATGAAAGATAAGATGTATCATAAGCACACTGGATACATTGGAAACCTNAAATCAATGAACCTCGAAACCATGATGAATAAGAGCCCNGAGAGGGTGCTTACNAAGTCAGTAAGAGGGATGTTGCCAAAAACAAAACTTGGCAATGCAATGATTAAGAAACTAAAAGTTTTTGCTGGGCCTGAACACACTCATGGCGCACAACAACCNCAAACATTGGAAATATAATGGCTGCTGAAGTTCACTACGGTACNGGAAGAAGAAAGCGCTCAGTTGCGAGAGTTTTCATNAAAAGAGGCAAGGGTGAGATTCAGGTCAACAAAAAGTCATTGGATGAATTCTTTGATCGTGAAACTGCACGAATGATTGTCAGACAACCACTAGAACAAACAGATCTTCTAGACAAGATTGATGTTATCGCTACTGTCAAAGGCGGTGGTGGAAGTGGTCAAGCTGGTGCCATCAGGCACGGACTCAGTCGAGCACTTCTTTCATATGATGACAATCTCAGATCAGCTTTAAGAGAAAGAGGATTCTTAACTCGAGATGCTAGACGTGTTGAGAGAAAGAAAGTTGGATTGAAGAAAGCACGTAAGGCTACTCAGTTCTCTAAGCGTTAAGATCAAAAGACCTCAAGCATTCTCTTTTTTGCTTTCTCGTCAAGCATTCTCCCCATACCAGCCCTAGCATTATCAAGCATATTTTTTGATTTTGATGTCGCAGGAATGATATTGGTTACTGCATCATGTGAAATGATGTATTTCAAGAAAAATTGACCCCAAGAATCAATATCGTAATCGGAAACCCATGAGGGTAATTTTTTCTCCTGCGCTTCCCTGAATAACCTCCCTCTCATGAATGGCCTATTGATGAGTGTTGCTATGCCATTGTCTTTACAGAAAGGCAGGATCTTCTGCTCTGCCTGACGTTCACCCATTGAATAATTGAATTGTGCGAAATCAACTTTTTCTGCTTTCATTATTTTGATCATTTCATCGAATGCATTGGATTTATAATGTGTGATGCCAATATAGTCAATTCGACCTTCATCTTTGAGCGATCGGAGTGTTTTGATCTGCGTTTTCCAATCAAGTAGGTTATGTACTTGGATCAAGCTGATTTTGTCGGCCCTCATTTTCTGAAATGATTCTTCAATTTGTCTCATTCCGTTTTCTCTGCCTTCAGTCCAAACTTTGGTTGCAAGAAAGAAACGATTTTTTTCTATATATTTTTTTGCAGTGATCCCAATGATTTCCTCAGACATCCCATACATTGGTGATGTATCAATCAGGCGACCACCATTTTCATAAAAAATGTCTAAAATCTTTTCTCTGACATTGAGTTCATTTTTAGATCGTTCAATATCAAAGACTCTAGAAGTACCAAGTCCAATCACCGGCATTTCCTCTCCAGAGGAGGGAATCACCCTTTTCAGCATTGATTCATTCAGTATTGATGCATTTGATAAAGTCGGCAGAAATGATAGCGAGCTCAGGACTATAAAATCTCTTCGACTAAACATCAGTTTTTTATCTTGGTCTCTGGTCCTGATTCATTTCCAATGATCATTACATCGGCAGATCTTTTTGCAAATATCCCATTCGTAACAACCCCAGGGATATTGTTGATGTGATTTTCAAGATCAACTGGATCGAGAATCTTTAAATTATGAACATCCAAGATTAGATTGCCGTTATCAGTTATAAAATCATGCCTGAGCTCAGGTAAACCACCCAGTTTAGTTAATTCACGAGCAACCAACGACTTTGCCATCGGAATCACCTCAACCGGCAGTGGAAACTTACCGAGAAGATCAACAAGTTTTGAGTTATCAATGATGCATACAAACTTTCTCGATGCTTCAGCAATAATTTTCTCTCTTGTGAGCGCGCCTCCACCGCCCTTAATCATATGGAAATGCTCAGTTATTTCATCTGCTCCGTCAATATAGAGATCAGGTGAGCCAACAGAGGAGAGGTCATCAACTCTGAACCCATTCTCTTCAAGCAACTTGGTGCTCGCCTCAGAACTCGATGTGACAGCATCTATTTTATTTTTAACACTCGGTAAGGCTGAGATTAAGTGATTCACTGTTGAGCCGGTACCGACACCCAGAATGCAATCATCATCTATGAATTCTAAGGATTTTAAAGCTGCTTGTTTCTTTTGTTCTTCTGGATTCATGAAACTATTTTGACATATGGGTGAGGCTTTAGGAATGATAGACCTTCTTTTCTGTTACAACATAATCAAGAGGAATGTCCCATTTATTGGGTTCAATTTGATTCACTTTCTGAAATTCATAGGCTAGACCAATCAAATATGTCTTCTTTTTAGAATTATCCAGTGCAGAAAGTGCTTTATCATAAAAACCCGATCCCATGCCAATTCGATTGCAGGATTGATCAAAGACAACAAGAGGTATCAAAATAATATCAAGAGACTGAATGGGAATTTCTTTAGCTTCATTTATATCTGGTTCAGATATACCAAATCGATTTTTTAAAAGCACTGAATCAGAACGATATTCATAGAATCTCAATGAGCCTTTATCGGTGACAGGAAGACATAGTTCCTTTCTTTCTGCCCAAAAAAAATTTACTAGTTTTTCTGTATCCGGTTCATTTTGAAAAGAAGCAAAAATTGCAACCTTTGTTCCTTCTTCAAGAATTTTGAGCGCAAGTAAATTCTTTGTGATTAATGAGCTTTTTTCATTGACCATGTCACCAGACATGCTCAATCTTTCTTTTTTCTTTTCTTTTCTGACCGTTTCCATTTGTTTGGAAGAAGATGACCCACAATACCGTGCCCCATATGTTGCTCTCAGGCCTGAGCAATAGGTGGGCTCTGACACATTAACTTAGGCTTCCCAATAAATGGTAATGCTCAATATTAATGTAGACATTGATCCCTGTTTGTTTAATTAAGGGCCGAGAGGTCCTTCAATGAAACTCGAGTACCGCAGGCGATCTTCTGATCTTATTGTAGCTTTAAATCAATCCCAGAGTTAAGAGAATTTTCAACATCGTGAGATAAATTCTCAATCTTATTCTGGATCTCATCCAAATCCAATTCTGAGTCATACTCAGTTCTGATTTTTGAAGCCATTTCAGCATTGCCAGTGATGGCATCATTTGCGATATTCAAGGCTGCCATGACAGCTATTCTATTCACACCAAATGCGGTACCTTGATCGCTGATTTTCTTCATTGCTTCATGAACCATTTTTGCTGCTTTTATTAAATTGGCTTTTTGATCTGATGGACATTTAATGGTGAATTGCTCACCCATGATTTCGATAGAAACGGTTTCGTTCATGCGAGAGGTTCTATCTCATCCAGACGACGTAGTACATTTTCCGCTTTGACTCTTGCTTGATCTTTAAGTGATTCTAAGGATTGTACTGCTTGAATAAGCTCTTCGTTCTTTTTGCTAAGCATTTGATTTTCTGAAGAAAGCTTTTCTTTCTCTTTGATCAATTGACTGATTTTAATCTCCAATTTCTCGACTGAGGCTAGGAGTTCTTTTTCTGAGACCTTATTCATAGGAGTTACTATAATTTGTCCTGAGCCATCGGTCAAATCAGTATAATGTTTCTTGGAGATTATTAAAAAAATGGATTTTGATAAACTAGATGAGCTAAGAAAAAGTGCCTCGATAGATATGAGCCTGTCTGAAACACATGGTGGGGTATGCTCTCAGATTTGTTTCCAGAGCGACCATTTTGATGAATTTGTCCCACTTGATAATTCTGATGATGGATCTACTGTATCTGTCCAAATAGCAACATACAGAAAAGCACTTAAGAAGATCATTGAAAGAGATCTAAATAAGCTCAAGGATGGAGATTTGAGCTTTGAATTGATCATTCCTGATGAGACCAATTCGATTCAAGAAAGGGCTGAGGCGCTTTCTATTTGGTGCCAAGGCTTTGTAGATGGCGTCAGTTTCCTCATGACAGAGCATGACTTTAAAATTGATCAAGATCAGAAGAAAGAATCATTTGAAATCATTGAAGATTTTACGCAAATCTCTACACTAGACTCGCATTCAATCAGTGGTGAGGTCGATGAAGAACTTTCACTGATGGAGCTAATCGAATTTGTTCGATTAAGCGTGCAAATGATTTATGATGAATTTAGCTCAGACTGATGAATAAAGAATTTGAAAAAAGACGACGNAGACTCGCCAAGTTGATTGGCAAAGATGGTATTGCTGTAATCCCAACAGCCAGCACACGAGTAAGAAGTCGAGATACAGATTATCCCTACAGACCGGATAGTGATTTTTACTATTTTACTGGATTTTCTGAACCTCATGCCGTGATGATTTTAGCGCCTGGAAGAGAAGATGGAGCTTTCGTTGTATGCCTGAGAGCCAAAAATCCTTTGACTGAGATTTGGGATGGTCATATGGANGGGCTTAATGGTGTGAAAAAGAATTTTGGAGTTGACCAGAGTTTTAAGATTGAAGATTTAGAGACAATTCTTTCATCCCTCTTTTTGGGTCGACAGAAAGTATTTTTCACATTGGGTCAAGATGATGTTTTAGATAAGACTTTAATGAGAAGTTATAACTCTGTCAGAGCAGGGCAGAGAAGAGGTGGTGTGGTGCCATCTGAAATCCAGGCCTTGGAACCACTGATTCATGAAATGAGACTCATCAAATCTAAAAAAGAGATCAGTTTGATGAGGAAATCAGCCAAGATTTCTGTCGATGCGCATAAGCGAGTGTTTAAGAATTGTAAACCCGGCGTATTTGAGTACCAAATTGAGGCAGATATCATTCATGAATTCGGTAAACATGGCGCAGTACCTGCTTATACAAGTATTGTTGCCTCAGGAGACAATGCTTGCACCCTTCATTACATTAGCAATCGGGAAGAAATGAAAGAAGGAGAACTCTTGTTAACCGATGCTGGTTGTGAACANGAAATGTATGCTGCTGATATTACNCGAACAATACCTATATCAGGCACATACAGCAAAGAGCAAAAAGAGATTTACGAATTGGTTCTGAAAGTTCAAAAGACCGCGATTGACAGCGTTAAGCCGGGGCAAACTTTTGAAGGTTTACAATCAGAAGCCATCAGGGGGTTGACTCAAGGCCTTAAAAAACTTGGGTTNCTAAAAGGGCGATTGGATCTATTGATTAAGTCTGAAGCCTATAAGGATTTTTATATGCATGGTATTGGGCACTGGCTTGGAATGGATGTTCATGATGTCGGTGCTTATATGGANCAAAAAGGAAAATCTAGGAAATTCAAACCCGGCATGGTTTTAACCATCGAGCCTGGTATTTATATTTCCAAGAAGAACAAAAATGTACCATCTCAATACAGAGGCATTGGCATCAGGATAGAAGATGATGTTCTNGTCACTAAAAGCGGTTGCGATGTTCTAACGAAAGCNTTGCCTAAAGAGATTGACGAAGTGGAGTCAATCATGGCTAAAAATTAAATTATAAGGAGTATTTAATGTCTGTTGTTGTTTGCGGATCAGTTGCCTATGACTATTTAATGGAGTTCGATGGTGAGTTTGGTGATTTTATTCTTCCGGATCAGATTCATATATTGAGCGTTGCATTCAATGTCCCAAGACTGAGAAAAGAATTCGGGGGTTGTGCAGGCAATATTGGATTCAATATGAAGAAGCTAGGTATGGAACCCATCATTTGTGCGACCGTGGGCAAAGATTTCGGTGATTATCGAGCATGGATGGAGGCCAATGATATTTCTGTATCAGGTATCAAGGTGATTGATGACATGTATACAGCGCAATGTTTCATCACCACTGACCAAAAAAATAATCAGTTGACTTCATTTCACCCTGGGGCAATGGAAGAAGGGCACAACAATCCAATTCCTAATGCAGAAGGCATAGAAATGGTTATTCTTTCACCAGACGGGAGGGAGAGCACCATTTTGCATGCCAATGAGATGCATAACAAAGGCATTCCAATTATGTATGACCCTGGCCAAGGGCTTCCAATGTTTGATAAGTCAGAAGTCTTAAACTTTATTGACCAGGCAGAGTGGATCATTCTGAATGAATATGAAGCAAACCTCCTTTCAGAGATCACGGGGCTCGAACAGAATCAGATCAAAGAAAAGGTTGTAGCGATGATCGTTACCAAAGGTGGTCAAGGCTCAGATATTTATGTTGAAGACCAAGTGATTTCAATTGATCCCATANCNGTTGATAATGAAGCAGACCCAACTGGNTGCGGCGATGCCTATCGAGCTGGGCTGATCTATGGAATGATCAATGANCTGGGNTGGGAAAAATCTGGAAAGCTTGGATCAATCTTGGGNTCAATNAAAGTTCANTCNCATGGAACCCAGAATCACGTATTTGAGTTAGAAGCACTTCTTTCTAGATTATAAAGTCTTTTCCTAAGCTTTCTTTTCTCAGCAGAGGAGTAAATGATTGGTACGATCACCAATGTTAAGAATGTTGAACTGATCATTCCTCCCACAATCGCAATGGCCAGTGGTTGACTCAATTCAACACCAGAACCAATTCCTAGAGCNGGCATCATCATGGCAAGTATTAATGTCAGTGATGTCATTAAAATGGGTCTGAGTCTCCTCGGGCATGCATTCAATAAGGCTTCATCAATTTCCAAGCCTTTTTGTCTTTCTTGGTTGGTTCGATCAATCAATAGNATCGAATTTTTTGCCACAAGCCCAGTCAGTAANACAAGCCCGGTCATCGAAAATATATTNAGATCNGATCCAACTATCCAGATTCCAAATGTTCCTCCAATNACAGCTAGTGGNTGNGAGATCATCACAATCAATGGTTGTCTAAATGAGTTAAATTGACTGGCAAGAACCATATAAACCAAGATTAGGCCTGTAAGAAATGCAAAAAGCATCTGATTACTGGTTCTTTTAAACTCTTTTGCTCTAGCAAAGAAGCCGACTTCNTANCCCACNGGAAGTGTTTCNGNNGCAGCATCTTCAATNANNTGAATTGCATTACTCAANGANGTTGTNGGATCACTATANAAATATGCNCTNTACATTCTATCCAGNCTGGTTATTTCTGATGGACCAACTGTTTCNTTNAAGGTTGCTACTGTATCAAGTCGAACCAATTCTTTTGACGGTGTTCTAAGATAAATCTTGTCCAAATCATCAATGGACATATCATATTGACCCTTTAGCCTCACTTTGTACCTTTCTCCATCACCAACCGCGTCATTGAAGCGAGCAACATCGATACCTCCTGCAAAGATATTCGCCGCCTCAGCAATCAGTCTTGTTGATAGACCCATTTCTGAAGCTAGTTCTCTTTTTATTTCCAAGTTCACTTGGGGCAGATTTAATTCGATGCTTGAGTCAACATCTCCCAGTTCTGGTGTTTCAGCAAGCTTGCTGAGGAAAGCATTGATGGATTCATTGAGGATATTAAGATCTGGTCCTGAAACTGTGAATTGCATAGCCTCACCTCTTGTCCCAGAGGCAAATGACATAGGTGCAGGAAATGCTTTGATTCCTGGAATCTTATTCAGTCTCTCTCTGAGTATGGGGATGATTTCATACTGTTTATATCCACGAACATTACTGGGTGTAAGCCTGACATAGACCACCCCAATATTCACTGCCTGACTTTCAATACCAGAACCCATGATGGTGAAATAGGATTCAATGTCTTCATATTCCTCCAACAAGTTCTCCACCACTGATAATCGATCATTTGTATAGTCAATGCCTGTTCCAACAGGTGTTTTAACGGTGATTGTAAATTGGCCTTCGTCTTCCTCAGGAAAAAACCCACCACTCAATTGGGTAAATCCGACAAACGACAATAAAACAAAAAGACCGGCGTAAGATAAAACTTTTTTCTTTTCATTCAGTGACCACTCAATCATTTCTCGATAACGATTTTCAATGACGGTGAATCTCCGATTGAAGCCATCAAATACTCGATTTGACTCCTTCTTGGTTTTAAGGAATTTTGAAGCAAGTGTAGGCGTGAGTGTCAAAGCCACAAAAGTTGAAACAAGGACGCCAGTAGAAACCACAACACCGAATGATCTAAAAAATCTTGCCGCAATTCCTTCCATAAAAAAAACAACAGTGAACAATGCCACCAATACAAGTGTGGATGAAACAATTGGTAAGAAAACCTCATTGGCACCAGTGATACTCGCTCTGATACGCTCTTCAGGCGTGTCTTCATTTAAATTCCTTTGTGCATTTTCAAGCACAACAATGGCATCATCTACAACAATCCCAATGAGCAAAAGCAATGCAAGCATGGTCATGGTATTAAGCGTGAGACCAAATGCATACATAATGAAAATTGCACCAAAAAGTGAGACTGGTATGGTGATGCTCACAATAGCCATGCTTGAATAACTTCTTAGAAATAAGAGAACAATAAGCGATGCGATAATGAATCCAACAAATATATTCTGTCCTAGCCCACTGATTAATTCATAAATGTAACTGCTGTCATCTGTTCCAATATCGAGCGTCATTCCAGCTGGCAATGTTGGCTCAATATCGGATTTAATTTTGGCTTTTACCTTCTCAATAATCTCGACCGTATTTTCTCCTCGGATTTTAGTTACACCAATACCGATTGATGGATCACCATTAAACCGACCCATGCTCCTCAGATCTCTGACATCATCTTTTACCTCGGCAATGTCTTTTATCTTTATTGCACGATTTCGATCATAGGTGACAATGATGTNNTCGATTTCTTCAACATTATGTGATTCAAGATCAAGCTTTAATAAATCCTCTTTACTGTTATCAATGAGGAAACCACCAGGTAGTTTGATGTGCTCATTTCTGAATGCCATAACAATATCCTGTACAGTGATTCCAAAAGCGCTCATTCGGTCGAAGTCTAGATTGACTCGGATATTCCTCTCTTGCTCTCCCCCAATAACAATACTTCCTACACCATCAATGGTTTCCAGCTTTCTTTTGAGAACATTTTTTGCATAAACACTTAAATCTTGAAGTGTGCGATTACCTCTCAAAGCCAGCCAAATAATGGGTATTTCACCGGTTTCTATTTTGCTGATGATTGGTGTTTCAGCTTCATCGGGTAATTGAGAATTGATTTGTCCTACTTTTGATTGGACTTCGTTGAAGGCAATATCGAGGTCTTTTTCTAAAAGAAATTGTATAAAAACATTGGATACACCTGGGGCTGATCTCGATCGAACATCATCAATTCCAGGTATGCTATTTACTGCACCCTCAATGATATTTGTGACGCTCGAATCAACTACATCAGGATTGGCACCTGGCAAAACTGTTGTGACTGAAATCAGTGAAAAATCTATATCAGGAGAACGATCTATGGAGATTCGATTAACCGATATTAAACCGAATAGAACAATGACCAAGTTGATCATTACGGCGAAAACAAAGCGTCTAACAGATACCTCAGGCAAGCTCATATTAATTTATGATTTCAATGATTGAGGAGTCAGTAAGAAAGCCAGCACCATCTTTAACAATTTCATCTTCTATTGCGATGCCTTCTAATATTTGAATATATCCTTCTTGACGGAGTCCAGTTCTAACTGGTGTTTCTTTGACTTTATCTCCATTCACAACATAGATGACTTCACCAACGGATCTTCTCACCACACTGATTTGTGGAACAACAATCGCATTCTCAAATTTTGAGAAAATAACCGTTGCTCTTGAGCTGGCTCCAGGCAGCCATGTACCTGGATTTTCAAAATTAATGATCGTCGTCAATGATTTATTTCGAGCATCAATATTTGGCTTAATGTCACTGATTTTTGATACAACAACCTCGTTTGGATTGGTTGGGGAGGTGATGCGAACCCCCAGTCCTTTTTTTAACTTGGGGCTCAAGTATTCAGGGAATGACAGATCAACTTTCAAGTTTTTTGTGTCTACGAGTTCATATACAACCATTCCTGGCTGAACATAATCACCCTCGTCAATATACTTAGTGGCAACCTCTGAATCAATCGGTGCTTTTATATTGGTTTCTTCAATCAGTCTCTTGGCATTTAGAAGTTGAGCATCTGCTGCATTCATTTGTTCTTTGAGAGCATTGAACTCCGCCCTGGTTCTATCCATCATTTCCTCAGAAACAAGATTGTCTTTAAACAGTTTTTCAGCTCTTTGGAGATCAAGTTGCTGGTTCACAAGAAGCGCACTGAGTCTTGCAATCTCTGCTTTTGCTTGAGAAAACTGGAGATTATATTTCTCCGAGTCAATTCTTGCCAAAATATCTCCAGCTTTTACCTCATCTCCAACATCGGCTATGATCTCAATCACACGTCCAGATACTTCCACTGCCAAGCTTGGAGAAGATTTGCTGTAAATAAGGCCCATTAAATCTTCTTCCTCATTCATTTCTTGAGTACTTGGATAGGTCGTGCTGACAACGATCTGTGAGTTTGTACCAATTGCGAACAGAGCAAATGGCAAAATAATTGGAATGATTCTCTTTTGCAGACTAGTCATTTCGTTTTACTCCTCTAAGAAGATTAGCTGTCAGAGTTTTAGAGAAGTTTTTATTTGATGATGGACCGAGACCTTCAAATACTGAATCGAATAAGTTCTGGTGTGTGATGTAAGTTAAATTTGGAGACAGCAATTGATAAGCAAGCAACCTGCTGTCAGTCCCTTCAATGATCTCTCCAGTATTTTTTGCTTGGTCTATCAGATCAACGATCTGAGATAAATTTTGTTCCATCAGTCCCACACTGGGCATCGCCCGAGAGGAGAGACCAAGATCAGAGAATTCTCTTGCTAGAAGCTTATACTTCATTGGATCTTTAAGCATTTGATTCAGGTGCTCATTGATAAAAAACTCAATTTTTTCAATGTATGTTCCGGTGATCTTTTTCGTTTTTTCTAAAATATTTTGAGTGTTTTTCTGTGCTCTTATAAGAATCTGCATGTAGAGATC
The DNA here is from genome assembly GCA_002718375.1 of Gammaproteobacteria bacterium. Next base: position 18,087 of record PBEI01000005.1, on the reverse strand, counting down.
TTGTTTGGAGGAGAAGTGATGATAAAGGTTTGCCTTACTCATATCACAAGCCTTGGCAATATTGGTCATTGAGACCGAACCAAAGCCTGAGTCAGCAAAGAGTTTTTCGGCCTTATTTAATATTATTTCAGTGCTTTCCATGATTCTATACTTACCGATCGGTCGGTCAGTATATAGACTAAAAAAAAGTTTTACAAGATTATCTGGTTAACTGAACCAAATTAGCCTCGAAATTAACTTTATTGCCTTCAGTCTGTTCCAGCTTTACAGGTATAAAGTCTAAGTCAGGTGCAAGCCAGAAGGTATTTATACGGTTTGAATTTTTTGATCTATGAGAGACTTCAACAACTTCATATGAACCAAAAGGAACAGAAATCTTTTTTCCTGAATTGGATGAAGTAATTTCTATTTCTTTAATCTCATCTTTATCAATTATTAAATACGAGTCTTTCAGATTATTTCTTTGTTTTTGATGCATGATTTCTATTTGCAGAAGTATCCTCGTCAGTATGTGTCTCTCTATATTAAAATCAATCATTCTATCCTTGTAGAAACCTTGAATCGTTTTTTTGCTCCAGTCAAAATCAACCACAGACTCTCTTGGGTTTCTTCGGATGGTATCGTTAAGACGATAATTGATTGACTTTATTTCTCCATCGATGATTTCGAATTGACTTGATTCATTGATTGATCCATTGGCAATGAGTTTCCAGAAGCCTGTGGGCTCTGTTTTTAGGGTGTAACTATAGGTTCCATTATTATTTTTTAATTTCGCCCTAAGCGTTCCATCTGCTTGCATGAGCTTTACTGAATAGACAGCTTCATAATCAGCAGGTACTGCATTTAAGTCTCCAATATAGAAAATAATGCTAGCAAGAATCAAAACACGATACTTTATTGTGGTCTTCATATCTTTTTTTATAACACATTAATGATCAATAAAAATGAAGTTAATTTGAAAATCTATGGTNAGAGTTTGGACGAAAATTTGTCTATGAAAATATTTTTCTTAGTATTTATAATTCTTTTTATGAACGATCAAGCAGATGCATACATTATTGATGATCTCAGCAATCCCAATGATCGAAATTGGGTTTATTTTACTGACACAGTCATGGGTGGAGTCTCAAAGGGTAACTTGGAATTTCGTCAAGACAAAGACTTGAACTACTATCGTCTCACAGGATTTGTAAGTAAAGAGAACAATGGTGGTTTCATCCAATTTGCAACTGGGATTTCAGGAGTTCCCCAAAAAAAATATCAAGGCATTCGGATAAAAGTCAGAGGAAACAATGAAAAATATGAACTTCATATCAGAACTCGCCTGACACCAGCACCTTGGCAGTATTATTCTTATCAGTTTTTCGCCTCTGATGACTGGCAAACAATTGACTTACCACTTGATAGTTTCATCAAATCAAACTTTTATCAGCCTAAATCATTCAATGCGACAAATATCAGATCGATTGGAATCGTAGCAATTGGAAAAGAATATGATGCTCAGATTGACTTAGCGAGGATCGAACTCTATTGATCATACATAAGGCTAATATATTAGCTGATAACTGAGTATAATCTTACATCCACTGAAGATAATACTAAGGGTGATTTTGTATGAGAAAGTCTCTTCATTTAATGACTTATATATTGTTGTTTTCAACAGTTGTTGCTTTTGCAAGTGAAAGAACAGAGAACAATGGGAATCTAATTCTCAAGAATATTCCATTAATTCCAGAGAGCATTGAACAAGATCTCACACAGTATCAAAATGTTCGATCTGCTCCTTTTAGAGGATTCAATAAAGAAGGTGATGAAATATTCATCACAACTCGTTTTGGAAATGTGAGCCAATTGCATAGAGTCAGAAAAAAAGGCGGAGCAAGAGAGCAGATTACATTCTTTGGCGAACCAATTGGATCAATTTCTAGGAAGCCGGGAGGAAAATCAATTGCATTTACAATGGATGCAGGAGGCACTGAAAATAATCAAATCTTCCTTTTAGACACAAATGATGGTTCCTCAGTGATGCTGACAGATGGTAAGTCAAGAAATGGCGGACCACTATGGGAGAAGAATGGACCTAGAATCGCATTTCAGAGTACACGCCGAAACGGGCAATCCAATGATGTATGGATCATGGATTCCAAAGATTCAAATTCGGCAGAGATGATTTTGGAATCACCTGATGGAACATGGTGGGGACCAAGCGATTGGTCTAAGGATGGCAAGAAGATATTGATTCAAAACTATATATCAATCACGAATTCGAAAGCTTATATATTGGATGTTGAATCAAAAAAGAAAGAAATGATTCTCGGTTCAAGTGAGATTGAATCATACAATGCAGTCTTATCTTTTGATCGATCACAGAACGGTGTTTTCTTCTTGACCAATGAGTATGGCGAATTCAATCAACTTGCTCATAAAGACTTAAAGACAAATGTAGTCACTGTTTTGACGAAGGACATTCCGTGGGATATTGATGGTTTTGCAATTTCCTCTGATCATAAAAGGGCTGCTTTCACCGCAAATGAGGGAGGCATGAGTTCTNTGTATCTCATGGATACGGTATCTATGAAATACAGAAAAGTTAAGAGTATACCAATCGGTTTGGTTGGTGGTACTCAGTTCAGTGAAGATGGGTCAAAATTGGGTTTAACCATAAACAGCTATCAAACCCCATCTGATAGTTACGTTCTCGATTTGAAAAACAATCCACTGTTGTATGGTGATTTAAATCGATGGACTGTTTCTGAGATTGGTGGATTGGATGTTTCAGAATTTGTCGAGCCTAAACTCATCTCATATAAAAGCTTTGACGGGAGAATGATACCTGCTTTTATTTATACAAAAGAGTGTCAAGAACCCCAGCCCGTTATCATTTCCATTCATGGTGGCCCAGAGTCGCAATCCAGACCTTCTTTTAGCCAAAGGATACAGCTGTGGTCCAAAAGGCTGGGTGCTGCAGTAATCACGCCAAATGTGAGAGGTAGCGATGGTTATGGGAAGAGTTACTTGGGTCTGGACAATGGTTTTTTGAGAGAGGATTCTNTTAGAGATATCGGTGCACTTCTGGATTGGATAGAGGCTCAGCCATGTCTTGATTCTAAAAGAGTTGCAGTCATCGGAGGATCTTATGGAGGCTATATGGTTCTTGCAAGTGCGACACATTATTCTGATCGCTTAAGAGCTGCGGTTGATATTGTCGGTATTTCCAATTTTGTTACNTTTTTAGAAAANACCGAAGATTACAGAAGAGACTTAAGACGAGTAGAATATGGAGATGAGAGAGATCCTGAAATGAGGGAATTTCTGGAATCGATCAGTCCAAACAATAATATTGAGAAAATCAATGTCCCGATACTTGTTGTTCAAGGTGAAAATGACCCTAGGGTTCCAGTCACAGAATCAGAACAAGTCGTAAAATCCCTTGAGGAGAAAGAAAAAACTGTATGGTATATGAATGCATTAAATGAAGGGCATGGATTCAGAAAAAAGGAAAACAGAGACATCTATGAGCAAACCGTTATTTTATTTTTTGAAAAATATCTCTAGGCAGGTAATTGATTTGAGGACACTGCAGTATTGTCTATCGTTTTTATTCATCGGGACACTGTCTCAAAGTATAAGTTCTTATGAGTCAGATCCATATCTTTGGCTTGAAGAAGTTGAGAGTAAGGCCTCATTGGCTTGGGTCGAAGAACAGAATCAAGAGACATTTACTCGATATACTCAATCAAATAAATTCATTGAGCAATATCAGAAAATCAAAACAGAGCTCAATGATGAGGAAAGAATACCAAGCGCCTACTATCAGAACGGTGAGATGTATAATTTTTGGAGAGATGAGGAGAATGTCAGGGGCATTTGGAGGAAAACTTCATTTGAATCNTATCTAGAAGATCANCCCGTTTGGGAAAATATCCTTGATATTGATCANCTAGCAGAAGATGAGGGCATCAATTGGCTCTATAGGGGAGCAGATTGTCTAGCACCAGAATATAAACGCTGCTTGATAAGACTCTCTGATGGCGGAACAGATGCAGTCACAATACGTGAGTTTGACCTAATAGAGAAAAAGTTTNTAAGAAATGGATTTAATACTTATTCATCAAAGCAAAATGCATCTTGGGTCAATGAGAATCAGATCTTGATAGGGGCTGATTTTGGCGAAGGATCGATGAATGAGTCAGGTTACCCCATGCAGGTTAAGTTATGGAATCGAGGAGAGGCTTTGGATGATGCAAAAGTCTTNTTCAAAGGGTCCTATGAAAAAATATTTAGCTTCCCATTTGTCAGTATCAGGCCGGATGGAAAGCACTATGGAATCATTGAGGGGCCAACATTTTTCTCAAAAGTATTGCATCTATTTGACGGTGAAAAGCTCATAAAAGTTGATCTTCCACTATTGATCGATATCCATGGATTCTTTAGAGATTCGCTTATCTTAACCATACAGGAGGACTGGGGAGTATTTAGGTCAGGATCCTTATTGGAGATCAATGTTAGCTCTGCTTTGACCAATAGTATNAATGAGAAAGATGTCACAGTTATTTTTGAGCCNGATGGTAAACGNTTTATATCCAGAGTNAGCATTGGCAAGAATCANTTAATGGTCAGTATGCTNGAAAACGTCAATGGAAAAATCACAAGATATATGAAAAATGATGATGGCTGGAATTCCGTCGACATTGAGGGATTTCAAAATTCAACAATGAATATCTATGGGCAGGATGTGTGGTCAGATAATGCTTTTATATCTGTTTCAAATTTCCTGGAACCATCAAGTATTTTTCATGCTTCTGATGGTGCTGATTATAAAAAAATTAAATCTAGGAAAAATTCCATTGATCCTGAAAAGTATAGAGTGGAGCAGAATTTTGTTTCCTCTAAAGATGGAACTTCAATCCCATATTTTCTTATTTCAAGGAAAGATATGGTATCAGATGGAGACAATCCAACCATTCTATATGGTTACGGAGGTTTTCAAATCTCAAAACCACCATCATACCTGGGGGGATCAATTGCAGAATATTGGCTTGATGCAGGTGGTGTTTATGTCATTTCGAATATTCGTGGAGGGGGAGAGTTCGGACCAGAATGGCATCAATCTGCCCTAAAAGAAAATCGTCAAAGAGCCTATGATGACTTCATTGCGATTGCCATTGATTTGATCGAGAAGGGGATTACATCCCCAAAACATCTTGGGATTGAAGGCAGATCAAATGGCGGACTTCTAGTCGGTGCTACTTTTACGCAAAGGCCTGATTTATTCAATGCNGTGATATGTGGTGTCCCATTATTGGATATGTATCGCTATGATAAATTACTGGCTGGTGCTTCATGGGTTGACGAATATGGAGATCCTGATAATCCTGAAGAATGGGAGTTCATCAGAAAATATTCACCATATCAGAACTTAAAAGAGGATACTGAATATCCTGAAGTNTTCTTTTACACTTCNACAAAAGACGATCGAGTTCACCCNGGCCATGCAAGAAAAATGGCAAAGAAGATGACTGATTTGGGATCGACAGTCGTTTATTATGAAAATACAGAAGGAGGGCATGCTGGAAGTTCAAATATAGATCAGTTTTCCTTCCTCTTGGCTCTACAGCTGGCCTATCTGAAAGACAAGCTGATTAATTAATTACCGAGCAAAATTATGGAAAAAGATCTAGATATTATTGTTTATGGCGCAACGGGTTTTACAGGAAAGCTTTGTGTTGAATACCTTGCATCTGAAGAGCGATCCACGAAATGGGCAATTGCTGGAAGAAATCAAGACAAATTGAAAAAAGTAGTTGATAACTTATGTCCAGATATAGAAATTCTAATTGCCGATTCAGAAGACGAAGATGCCCTTGATCAATTGACCCAAAGAACAAAAGTCGTCTTATCGACCGCAGGACCATTTCATCGATACGGGTCAAAACTGGTCGCATCATGTGTCAAAAACAATACCCATTATGTCGATATTACTGGAGAGAATTTTTGGGTTAAGGGACTCATTGATAAGCATCATGAAGAAGCATCAAGAAAAGGCATTAGAATTATTCCATCCTGCGGATACGATTCCATTCCGTCAGATTTGGGCAGTTTTTATTGTGTGCAATCTATGAATAAACCCGTCAAGCGTATTGAAGCCTTTCATTCTTTTAAGGGTGAAGCATCAGGTGGTACTTTAGAAACGATGTTTTCACTTGCCGATCTTGATTTGGGTAAGTCCATATTTGATCCCTTCTTACTCAATCCTGAAGGCTCTGTTTCTGATGTGCAGAGAAAGCTCAGCAAAGATAAAACAGGCGTGCTTGAGCAGGATTCAATCAATGGTTGGTCAGGACCTTTTATCATGGCAGCAGCCAATACAAGAGTTGTCAGGCGAAGTGTGGCATTGCATGAACAGAAAGAAGAATCTTATGGACCAGATTTTACATATCAGGAATTTACATATCATAAGAAAAAAATGGGTGCTTATATGGCTTTGGCTTTTTTAGCAATGTTTGGGTTGGTACTAATGACACCGCTNAGAAAGATTGTGAGACCATTGATGAGAAAGCCTGGTGAAGGCCCTTCNAAAGAGGTCAGAGAAAATGGATGGTTTAGTGCAACTTATAAAGCCTTGGCTGAGGATGAATCGGTTTCTATTTTTAAAATGCATGGCAAGGGCGATCCTGGATATAAGATCACGTCATTACTGGTGACTGAATCGGCATTGACTCTGGTTGAGAACACACAAGATCTCCCTGGTGGCTCTGGTTATGGTGGGATTCTCACAAGTGCATCAGGTCTTGGTGGAGCTTTGATTTCAAGATTGAAGAATGCAGGCATTGTTTTTGAAGGACCCATGTAGTTGAAAAAATGAAAATACTCAGAACGCCCGACGAAAGATTTGAAAATATAGAGGGTTACCCTTTTGAGCCGCATTACACAAATATTGCAACCGATGATTGCTCGAAACTCCGTATTCATCATATCGATGAAGGACCTAAAGATGGACCCATTTTATTAGCCATGCATGGACAGCCTGTTTGGAGCTATCTTTACTCAAGAATGATTCCATTCTTAAATGCTGCTGGCATAAGAGTCATTGCCCCTGATCTACCAGGTTATGGAAAATCTGACAANCCTGCCGCAAGAGAGGATTACAGTTATCAGAGACAAGTGGATTGGATGGGACAATGGTTGAGTGAGAANGACTTGTCTGACGTCACTTTTTTTGGTCAAGATTGGGGAGGGCTCATCGGCCTTAGGATGGTCGCACAAGACCCAGATCGCTTCATAAAGGTTTCCATTGGAAACACGGGTCTGCCATATAATCCAAATGTGCCACAGGAAGTCATCGATGAAATAAAAGCATTCAGAGCAAGAGATGAAAAACTGACCATGATGGGGATGGCAAAAGAAGTGAGAAAGATGGATGGCAAGAGCTTGTCTGAAGATAGATCATGGAAAACACATCCTGCACTTAAGTTCATGTATTGGCAAAAGTTCTGTTGGGATACAGAGAATCTGCCCATTGGCCTAATAAACTCTTTTTCAATGGAAAAGCGATCTAAAATTTCTCTATCAATAGAATACCTCTTTCATCGAATTGGTTTAGATGGATTTTCGCCTTTTACTTCTGATTTAGTGAAAGCATATGATGCACCATTTCCTGACTCTTCTTACAAAATGGGGCCGAGAGCTATGCCCAGTCAAGTTCCAATTATTCCTGATGAATCATTAAACGCTCAGAGAAAAGCAAGAGAATTTTTTGCGAGATCCTCTAAACCATTTTTATCTGTTTTTGCAGGGAATGACCCTGTTACAAATGGAATAGAAAAAGATGTTCTTAGAATGGTACCTAATGCAATCAGTGCACCACATATTGGCGGTGGTCACTTTTATCAGTGGACTAAAGCGGAAAAGCTCTCTGATATATTGCAATCTTTTATAAAGGGTAAGACCCTGAAAATATGACCGGTGCGAACAAGACAGTCTTAATTACTGGGTCTAATAGAGGGATAGGATTGGAGTTTGTTAGGCAATATAGTGATGCAAGCTTTAACGTGATTGCAACATGTAGAAGGCCGACCGAAGCAGAGAATCTTCAGCGTCTTTCAAAAGAAAGAGAAAATATAAGCATTCAATCTTTAGATATCACGAATGAAAAAAGCATCAATGCTTTACATTCAATGCTTGAAAATAAATCCATCGATATATTAATTAACAATGCAGCGTTTTTAGGGCCACCTGAAAGTCAAAAATTTGGAGAGATTGATTATGAAATCTTTAAACGAAGTTTTGAGGTGAATGCTATTGGTCCAATTAGGATTACAGAGAAACTGATTGAGAATGTTCGTAAAGGAACTGATAAAAAGGTCATTTTTATGGGAAGCGCTGCTGGGTCTATTTCTACCATAACACCACCTGTCACCCTTTATTCATATCGTTCTAGCAAAGCGGCTTTGCATTTGGCAGTTCACAATCTTTTTCATCAGTTAAAGGAGGAGAATATTTTCGTTTCATTGATTAATCCTGGATTAGTAGACACGAGAGGCTTTCTTGATCTAAATCTAGATGAGCCTATACCAAAAAAATTTACGTCTATGGTGCCAAAAACTTTTTTTCAAATGCTTCGCGATGGAAGATATAAAATGATTACCACTCATGAATCAGTGGAGAAGATGATCAGATATATTGATGATCTGAGTGTAGAGAGCGAATCATTCTTCGTCAATAATGATGGAACACCAATGCCTTGGTAGGGATATTCTTAGAATATAAAAATTTAAATTATCATGGAAGCTTGAATAGATCTTCAACCTTACAATCGAGTGTCATAGCAATCTTTAATGCAAGAACGGTTGAGGGCACATAGATTCCATTCTCAATTGCATTGATACTTTTTCTGGATACCTCTGCACTTTCAGATAACTCCTGTTGTGTCAGACCGGCTGATCGTCTAAGTTCCTCAAGATTATTGAGCAGCTTTTTATGATTCTTACCCAATTCTATCTCTTTTCAAATTCTTCAATTATCCTATCCAGATCCTCTGCCTCATTTGCTTTCATGAATGATGAAATGGCAAAGCAGATACCAAATGCCAATAAGAAACTAAAAACAAAATTCATTTCAAAAAAATGTAAGGGCAGAAAAATTAAAAAGAATGTAATAANNCCTATGCCATCTGCAAATTCTTCTCTATTTTTTATAAAAAAATTATTCATTATTTTCTTTTCTCGAAGTCTTCGACCGCCTCAGTAATCTCCTCGCTTTCTCTAGGATAGAGGTAACCCGCAATTATTTGACCGGCTCCAATAGCGAGAACCAAGGCTCCAACGCCTATTAAGATGTCTCCAAGAAAGAAAATACCAAAAAGAATTAAACCGATGCCGACAAANAAAGTCACTACACCAGTTCTTCTATAATCTATGGGTTTTTGTGGCTTATCACCTGAATTTAATGTTCTGATTAATTCTTTGATTTCTTCTGGATCATCAATTTGTTTCGCCATCTCAAGTATGGTTTCATTCTTATTTTTATCGGATAGATACAACCAAACAAATACGCTTAGAGGGATTATTATCCCTGTAAGCACTCCTAAAACAGGTACTATTTCTCCCATCATTTTCTCCTATTTTTTTTCAAAGCTCTCAACAGCTTTGTTCACTATTTCAACCTCATTCACTTGCCTGTAACCAAGACACAAACAAATTAGACCCAGTCCTAGAATAATTAATCCTGTACCCTTGAATAAAAACCCTAGTGGATCATACAAAACAATACCCAGAAGACTTATTAGTATTCCTGAATTCATCATTAAATTTTTTCTTTTAATCATAATTTTTTCCTGCATTAGAATTTTATTTAAAATGTAACGCAAACTTACCATCGTTATGATGAGAAGTAAAGGTTACATATGATATTTTTTTGTCTTAGAAATCTCTGCTTAGATAAAGCCTGATTTGTCTTGGTTCGAATATGTGATAGTGGATATCCTCATAGCCACCCATAGGCTCTCCTGCCAAGCGAGATGCATAGAAATAATCCACATCATGATCGCTAGAATCAAAGATATTTAGAATGTCTAATTGAACCTGCCAGTCATCCATCGACCAGCCAAGCGCGAGATTCGCATAGGTCGAACCATCTGATTTAATGGTTCCATCTTCGACCAGTGGGACTTCTCCAAAATATCTAAAGCTAAGCGATCCAAAAAATCCATTTGGATATTCAGCAGATAAGATACCGGATGCCACATTCTTCAGTGAGCCAGGCACGTTTCTGTTCTCAAGATCCTTATCATTAAATTTTGCATTCGAATAGGCGAAGTCAGCTTCTAGTGACCATATTTCATTGATTGACCATAGGTTATTGAACTCAATTCCCCAGCGCTTACTCGGCCTGTTTGCCTCAGTGGTGCCAGCATCGCCAACAAATAATAATTCTGAATCAAGTTCTAGNCTCCAAACAGCAAGTGACGTGTTGAGTTGTTCATTAATGAGTGCCTTGATTCCCCACTCGAATCCAGTTGATTTAACAAGCGGATCTGCAGGTGATGATTTCTCTCCTGTTATTGGATCTCTAAAGGTAATGACACCTCTGGCATCATTTGAATGAAAACCATTTCCAAAACTAAAGTACATTTCATTATTCTCAGAAAATGCATAAGCAATACTCGCTTTAGGACTCAGGATAAAATCTGAATCATCATCCGCTTGATCATAGTCTTTTGATTTGACTTTAAACTTGTAAGCATCGGCTCTCAGTCCCAATACAGCCCTCCAGTTTGTTTTTAGATCAAAAGACATTTCATAAAATGAACTAATGCTAGATTCATCCACCTGATCTTCTCTGATTAGTCCTGTGATCTCTCGATCCCTTGATCGATATAGCCCAACTTTATCAATTGAATCATGGCGAAAATCCATACCAAAACGATGTTCTGTAAAGGATGCTGAATCGCCTATCCAGAGATTTTCATAGCTACCACCAAAGATGGTTCTTTCATCTTTTTGTTTAAACTGATCACCACCAACTGGATCATCTAGAAAATAGGTGAAGTTGGACCAGAGATCCAGTTCATAATCTATGATGTATGATCTCCACACGACTTGATTAGTTTTATGATCATGGTTGTACTCACTCGAAAGACTCATCCTCCGAGTCGATCCACCCAAGGTTTTATCCAATGAGCCAAAATCATCAATGAGCCCCCCGCTGATTGCTCTGCTTGGTATCTGGTCAGCAGAGTTCCATTCATTGTCATAGATCATCGCTGTAATCGATCTATCACCGAGTTCATTATTGCGAGCAAATTTGAAAAAACCATTGACCTTATTCACGTCTTCATCGATATCATTCCATGGGCCATCATAGCCTTGTAANTCTAGAGCGCCTGTGATGACTTCTGACTCTCTCTCTGTGCTGCCCATTGCCAGAATTCGATTGAATCCATTTTCACCGAAACCAGCTTTGATAGACTGATTATCCAGTTGATCAATGGTTTGAATATGCACACCGCCAGCCGATGAAAAATCTCCAATTTCAGAGTGATAGGGACCTTTAACGAAAGACATTTCTTCGATGATCTCTGGTATTAAAAAGTTGATATCTGTATATCCTTGCCCATGCCCATGACTTCTCATATTAACTGGCATCCCATCAATCCAGGTTGCAAANTCTGTTCCATGATCAAGATTAAAGCCTCTGAGATAGAGCTGATTGGACTTACCAGACCCACTGTGTTGTGTAACGATTAGACCTGGTACAGCTTCTAGAATGTCACCAGGCCTTTGGAGTGGTCTTTTATAAATATCAACTTGCCCGATCACTCCTTCTGAGGCGCTTCTAGCCTCACCAACTAGAACTTTCTTTCGTCCAGTAACAGTGATTTCTTCAAGTGTCTCATCGACATGAGAAGATGCGATTTCAGAAGTGATCAATATAAAAAATGCGAGGAGAGCAAAATAATAATTGTTCAATTGTGGTTCCTTTCTTTAAAAAGATTTTTGATTCGTATTACTCAAGCTCCCCATTCTTGATGATGCATTATATTCAAAGAAATGATTCTGTCTAGACTGAAAATAGATAAGTGATCAGTTATCTGATTGAGCGCAGATTAATTCAGTGAAGAAATTATGTCAGTACGCCATTTTTCGGTTGTTTCAATCTGGTTAAAGCAGTAGATATGATAGCCAGCAAGATTGCTTGTATTGATATCATTCTGCTCAGTGATATCTCTAAGTAAATCATTTGGATTATAAATACTGGATTTCATCAGCTCAGTTGCAACTTGTGATTTNTTTCGTAAGAAACGTAATGAATCTCCAACACCTATCCTAAGAGAAGTTTTTAGGAGTCGACCTCGCTCTATTACACCAGGCAAACCAACCCAAACAGGGAGTTGTATGCCTTTCTTATGAATCTCAGTCATCCAATCGTTCAGAATTTCCGCATCAAAACACATTTGAGTAACGATAAAGTCTGCAAGATCTTTTTTCTCATCAAGGGCCTCCATCAGAACTTCATCGCTTACATCTGGATGTCCTTCAGGATGTGCAGCCATACCAATTTTNTTCAAATTATGCCCTAGCTTCTTTAATGCCTTGAGAAGATCCAAGGCATTTTGAAAATCACCCATTGGTTCAGGCCTGTCTCCACCGGGAACAAAAATACTCTCTATGCCCAGCTCATCGAGTTTTTTTATGATGGTTTCAAGGTGTTTTTCACCACTGACACATTTCGATGCGATATGAGGAGTGACTTTAAAACCCTTTCCAATTAATTTTTCACTGAGATCCAAGGTTTCATCCACTCCTTTTGTGGGTGAGCAAGTTACTGCTAAATACATTTCTGAGGGAAGAGGGTCTACTTTATCTTCTATACCTGGAACTGGAATGACTTCCATATAGGATTTTTCAAGGTCTTCCTTAATACGTTTAGCAGTGGCATCTGATATTTCTTTCATATTTTTAACTATTCGGATTCATCAGTAATCGATTTTTTGATCACTAAATTAAGCAGAGCTTTGTTGTCGCTCTGACACCATTGCAACAGCAACAGCAGCAGCCTCAGCTGAATCTCTGCAGTATCGATCTGCACCTACAGCTTCACCAAATTCTTCATTCAATGGGGCACCTCCGACAAGAACAATGTAATCGTCTCTAATGCCCTTATTTTTCATTTCATCGATCACCACTTTCATATAAGGCATTGTTGTGGTCAGAAGGGCAGACATCCCCAATATATCTGGCTTGTGTTTTTCCAGCGCCTCAAAATAATCCTCAACAGAATTATTGATGCCAATATCAACGACTTCAAAACCTGCTCCTTCGCACATCATGCCAACTAAATTTTTTCCAATGTCATGAATGTCACCTTTAACTGTCCCAATCACCATCGAGCCAACAGGTTTTGCACCGGTTTCAGCCAATAGAGGTTTAAGTATTTCCATCCCCCCTTTCATTGCATTTGCAGCCAATAAGACCTCGGGTACAAAAAGGATTCCATCTCTAAAATCAATACCAACAATGGTCATTCCGGCCACAAGTGCCTCATTGAGTACCTTTTCAGCAGACCAGCCACGAGACAGCAAGATGTTTGTGCCTTCCTCTATTTCTTCCTTCAGACCATCATACAAGTCATCGTGCATTTGCTCGACGAGCTCATCATCAGATAAGTCGGCTAAGATAATATCTTCTTCATCTTCTATGTATGAATCGCTCATAAACTAATTTCATTCATTTGTTTTGATAATTTTCTAATTTTTACTGAATTGAATCAATAATCCCTGTCTTCAAATTCAGATTTTCTCTTAGCTATAAACTCAAGTAAAGCTTCATCTGTTGCAGGATCTAATTCCGGAGCTTCATATTCGTTCAGCATCTCTTTCCATTTTGAATTTGCTCGCATTGCAGCATCTAAACTGCCTTCTTCTTCCCATTGCTCAAAGCTATTGTTGTCGGCAATTTCAGAACGATAAAAAGCAGATTCAAAATTAGCTTGAGTATGAGCTGCACCGAGGAAGTGACCACCTGGGCCAATTTCTCTGAATGCATCCATTGCCAAAGAATTTTCAGATAACTCAACTCCATCCAGAAGTACAGCGACCATTCCCGCTTGATCAGCATCCATGATGAATTTTTCATATCCCATGGCAAGACCGCCTTCTAGCCATCCAGCTGTATGCAACATGAAATTAACACCAGCTAATGCAGATGCTTGCAATGTGTTTGCTGATTCATAGGCAGCTTGAGCATCTGGAATTTTTGATGCACACAAACCGCCACCACTTCTGAAGGGTACCCCCAATCTTCTGGCCAATGCACCCACAATTGTCATAACATGACTGGGTTCCGGGGTCCCAAACGTTGGTGCACCAGATTGCATTGAGACTGCACTNGCAAAAGTGCCAAAAATAACGGGAGCTCCAGGTTTGACAAGCTGAATGTAAGCCATTCCCGCAAGCGCTTCAGCAAGGATTTGTGTCACTGTCCCAGCTATGGTCACCGGAGACATTGCCCCGGCCAAGATAAAAGGTGAAATCATCGTTGCTTGATTGCTTTCTGCATAGACTGTGGCAGCACCGAGCATCGTATCATCAAATGTCAGTGGTGAATTGGCATTGATCAGGCTTGTCAGAACGGTATTTTCCTCGACAAATGTTTCACCAAAAACAAGCTTCGCCATCGCGACTGTATCTTCAGCTCTCTCAGGATGTGTCACAGAGCCCATAAAAGGCTTATCACTNTATTTGATATGGCTGTAGATCATATCAAAGTGGCGTTTATTGACAGGCACATCAACCGGCTCACATATGGTTCCACCTGAATGATGAAGATTTGGACTCATGTAGGCCAATTTCACGAAATTCTGAAAATCTTTAAGCGTTGCGTATCTTCGACCTTTATCTAGATCTCTTACAAATGGTGGCCCATAAGCCGGAACAAGTACTGTATTTCGACCGCCAATGACCACATTATTTTTCGGATTTCTCGCATGTTGAGTGTATTCACTTGGAGCATTGGATTGAATGAGCTCTCGACACAATCCTTGTGGAAAGCGAACTCTCTCACCATCTATATCCGCACCAGCATTCTTGAATAATTCAAGCGCTCTAGGAAAATCACGAAACTCAATTCCGATCTCTTCAAGGAGGATGTCGGCATTTTTTTCTATGGATGCAAGACCTTCTTCATCCAAGATCTCAAAATATGGGATTTTACGCTCTATATAAGGACGATAACTTACCGAGCCTTGTTCTCTGGCAGCAACTTTTCTTCTTCTTCCTCCACCCTGTCTTCTGCGTTTTCTTTCAGGCATAAATTTACCTCACCTCATTCGAGTTATGAGCGAACCTTTTCATTTTTTGGATCATAGAGACAGCCCTTGCCAACAATCTCAACGGTCATGGGATAGATTCCATCACTATCTTCATTGAAATATTCCAGTGAAAGCTGTTTACCTGCAATGGCAATATTTTTAGGCAGGTAACCCATGACAACATGTTTCTTTATTGATGGGCAGTAAGACATACTTGTAGTGTATGATCTCCTGCCTTTGCTATCTATGGGCACTTCACCTGTATCTGGATCAATGATTGGTGCGATACCGACTGGATATCGAGTTCCATTGCCTGAGACATCGAGATTGTCCAATGTCATGGTACATAAAATTGCAGAAGGCTCTTCTTCTCTATGTATCAGGTACGCTTCTTTTCCATGAAAGTTTGCTTCTTTAACTTTTGGTCTATGAACAGCTGATTCACAAGCATTGTATTCAGTCAATAAGTCTGCTCCTTGAAGCCTAAAGCTCTTCTCCAGTCTTCGGCTATTTGCATAAGTTTCAATACCCACTGGAACAACTCCAACCTCAAGTAATGAATCATATAGAGCAAGACCATCCTCAGTATCATTGTCTAGGTAAATCTCCCAGCCACTCTCTCCAACATAAGAAATGCGTGCGGCCCAAACATCAATCGACTTCCCGCCAGTTAGATTGAGAGTGAGATGTTTTGCTGCAACAAAAGGAAAATTCTCAATACTGATTTCATTTGGATCTATAAAATGACCCAATGCATCTTTAGCCTTAGGCCCCCACAATCCTAAAGTTGACATGTCATGTGTGCGAATCTTCATGTCAGCATTAAAGCCCATATCATCTCTGTAATTACGCATTGTTAACCAGTCTCGGTTTCCATCAGCGCCACCAGTGACAACTCGATATCGGTCTGATCCTAAACGAGAAATGGTCAGGTCTGCATGTACACCGCCATCTTCATCTAAGAAATTGGTGTAAATGATTTTATCTTCAGGGGTGTCAGCACCCACTTTTGCAACCGAAAGATCTTCCAGCATACGCTCTGCATCAGGCCCCTCGACATCAACAATGGCAAAATGGGATAGATTGATCATCCCAGCAGAATCGCTCATGGCTAAATGTTCGGCATTGGCAATTTCATATGGAACATGTCTTCTGTCCCATTCGTTTTCTCTCACTGGGACTTGTTGTATGTAATGATCCAGTTTTTCACGATTGCTTTCATAGGCGAATGCTCTTTCCCATCCTCCAATCTCATTCTCAAAGTGACCACCCAGTTCTTTTTCTCTTGCATAAAAAGGACTGACATATAATTCACGACTGCTGATATAGGGTTCCTTTGGATGGACGGGTGGAGTATATATGGTTTGAGCGTTTTCAAAAGATCTAGATTTCACAAATGCTTTTTCCTTTTGTGCAGGATAAAATCTGGCAATATCAAACGAGTGGATATCCATTTGTGTCTTGCCATTGGCCATCCATTCAGCACATAGTCTGGCACATCCAGGCCCATCTTTTACCCAAACTGCTTCACATAGCCAAAAGCCTCTGACTTCTGGACTCTCNCCAATCANAGACCCACCATCTGGAGTAACAGATAACAAACCATTAAAGGAGCTCCTTTCATCCCAGCCTAATTCAGTGAGTATCGGCGTGGTTTCAAATGCTTTTTCTAATGGTTCTGCAACCTCCTCAAGGTCCAAATACCTCATCGAATCAGACATCATGGTTTTATCTGGGTTACCGATTTCTTCCGCATCAATCAATCTCGGTTCTTTGTCTTCATAAAAGCCCCACTCGAGCATGCCACCGTGGAGTTTACCAGTATCTCTGACATAAGCAGAGTTACCTTGGTCTCGCATCAGCGGATAAACGAGAAAATCTTCTGCTTCCTGTGCTTCTGGAAGTGGACCGAAGAATAATAGCGGATGTTCAACAGGCATCAGTGGTATTGGAACACCCGCCATCTCTCCAACCAATGGACCCCAGATACCAGATGCAATGACAACTTTGTTTGTCTTGATTGTTCCTTTATCTGTTTTTACAGCGGTGATACGACCATTTTCAATCTCAAATCCTGTAGCTGGTGTGTCAGCATATGTTTTAAGTGCACCTTTCTCTTTTGCGTGTTCAACTGCAAAACGAACAACATCTTGTGATCGAGGTGTTACGAGGCCCGCATCTGGATCCCACATTGCTCCTCGAATTGACTCTTCATCCAATAAAGGAAATTTTTCTTTGGCTTCAGCAGCAGAAATCAGTCTGACATTGGTACCAAATGCTTTACCCGAAGCTACTTTTCTTTTTAACTCTTCCCAAAGTACATCATCATCTTTCCGACAAATTTCTAGACCCCCTTTTTTTAAGAAGAAGCCATTGTCATCATAAAAATTTCTACTGAAGGCTGTTGACCAATTTCCAAGTTTGTCATGAGTAGTGTTATAGACAAAATCCGAAGCATGTGCTGTTGAACCCATATCTGATGGAATCACGCTGGATTTTTCTAAGCCTACGATATTGTTTTGTCCCAACTCTGTAAGCCAGTATGCAAGCATGGATCCAACGATACCTCCAACGCCAACTATGACGACTTCTGCATCACTTGGAAATTTAGAGGCCATGGGTATCGAAACTATTGGATTCTTTGATCATAACAAGGATCATCAGACCACTAAATTTTAGCGGAATCAATCTTTTTTAATTGGAATCAATCTTTAATTTTTTATATAAGTTTCTTGCAGCAATGCATGCAATTAACGCAAAGGGTAGACCAGTTGCAAT
>PBEI01000004.1 GCA_002718375.1 Gammaproteobacteria bacterium | reverse complement strand
GCATTCAATATTCAGCAGACCTTGGGATAATACCTGATAGCTTTCTTGGCGATCCTGAAAGTCCTTTGATCATCGATATTGGTTTTGGAAATGGCGAGTTGCTGGTATCTGTGGCAAATAAAAATACACAAACACACTTCATTGGTATAGAGGTCTATGATGCTGGAATAGGGCATTGCTTAAAATTAATCGATGAAAATAATTTAAAGAATTTAAAGATTATAAGCGGTGATGCGGTCGAAGTACTGAAATTTGGAATAGTGGATGCCTCTATCAGTAAGATTAATTTGCTATTTCCTGACCCATGGCCAAAAAAAAGACATCATAAAAGAAGGATCATCAATGGTGACTTTATTCAGCTTATCTCGAAAAAGCTAATGCCCAATGGCTTGGTTAATATATCTACAGACTGGGAAAATTATGCGGAACAAATTGATGCTCTTTTTTCAGAGAGGCAAGACTTTGAGAAAAAAGGTTTTTCAGAAAGAGTGTTGAGCACAAAATTTGAAGAAAGAGGAGTTGTTTTGGGGCATGAGATTTATGACTTTTGTTTCAAATTAGTCTCTCAATGAACCAAGCTTAATCATTGGTGCCGAAAGTCTGCTTGCCCCTTGTAAATATCGATCAATTGCAAGAGCTGCGCCTCGCCCCTCATTCATAGCCCAAACCACTAAAGACTGTCCTCTTCTTGCATCCCCAGCAGAGAAGACTCCGTCAACATTGGTTGTAAATTTTCCATAGGCTGAATCAATATTTCCGATATCATCTATTGAAACACCAAAGTCATTGAGTATCTTTTGTTCTGGGCCTATAAATCCAAGTGCAAGCAACACTAAGTCTGCGTTCCAAGTTTTTTCAGTACTGGCAATTTCTTTCATTTTCATTTTTCCATTCTTTTCCTGGACCCATTCAATCTCAACTGTCTTGAGGCCAGTCACAAGTCCATCTTTGCTAGTAAACTCTTTGCTCATCAATGAGAAGCGTCTTGGATCAGATCCAAATCTTTTTTCTGACTCTTCATGCCCATAGTCAGTCCTCAAAATGTTTGGCCATAGTGGCCATGGGTTGTCTAAACCCCTCCTTTTTGGAGGCTTACTCATGATTTCCATATTGACCATGTTTTTGCATCCATGGCGAATTGCAGTAGCAATACAATCTGTACCAGTATCGCCGCCCCCAATTACAATCACAGCTTTATCTTTGGCATCGATGTAATTACCATCTGACAATGAGCTATCTAATAAGCTCTTGGTGTTCTGAGTCAGAAAATCCATTGCAAAATGTATATTGCCGGACTCTCTTCCAGGAATAGTCAGGTCTCTTGCTATAGTTGAGCCTGTTGCTATCAAAACAGCATCAAATGCTTTTTTGATCTCATCAGTAGAGATATCAACTCCAATGTTGCAATTAGTCTTGAATTCAATTCCCTTAGACGCCAGTAGTTTAACTCTTCGATTCAACAAACTCTTTGAAAGCTTCATATTAGGAATTCCATAAACAAGAAGACCTCCTATTCTGTCCTCTCTTTCAAAAACTGTGACCGAGTGTCCCGCTTTATTAAGCTGATCTGCTGCGGTGAGCCCTGCTGGTCCTGACCCTACAACTGCAATCTTTTTGCCAGTTGATTCAGCTGGTTGCTGCTCTTTGACCCAGCCTTCTTCAAAAGCTCTGTCAATGATTGAGTTTTCGATATCTTTAATCGTGACTGCTGGCTCATTAATGCCCAAAACACACGCTCCCTCACAAGGTGCTGGGCAAACCCTTCCTGTAAACTCTGGAAAATTATTGGTCTTTGTAAGCCTTTCATATGCCTCTTTCCATTTTCCCTTATAGACTAAATCATTCCATTCTGGAATTAGATTATCGATCGGGCACCCATGCTCTGATTCACAAAATGGTACGCCACAGTTCATGCATCTCGCGCCTTGTTTTTTCAGCTGTTCTTCTTCTGCAGGAGTATAAATTTCGTAATAATCCAATGCCCGATCGACTGGATCACGCCAGGGTGTCTTTCTCCTTGGGTACTCCATAAAGCCTGTTGGTTTGCCCATCTCTATACCCCCTTCCTTTGTGACTTTCTATCATCCACATCAAAGATAGATTCGGTTTCTTCATTGTGTTCTGCTCTTTCGTTCATGACACGCTTGTAATCAATTGGCATGACCTTGATAAACTTCTTCAAGCTATTATCCCAGTCATTCATGATTGCCTCAGCCAATGGTGAATCAGTATATTCATGATGTAGCTCGAGTAGCCTGAGTATTTCCGAAATGCTGGTCTCGTCTTCCAGAGTTTCAAGTTCAACCATGCCAGTATTGCACTTGGGCTCAAACTCATCTCTTGGATCGAAGACATAAGCAATTCCTCCAGACATACCAGCTGCGAAGTTGACACCAGTTTCTCCCAAAACCAAAACCCTTCCGCCTGTCATATATTCACAACCATGATCACCAACACCCTCAACAACAGACCATGCTCCGCTATTTCTAACGCCAAATCGTTCAGCCGCTATTCCTCTGAAGAAACCAAAACCTGAGGTGGCGCCATAAAGTGCGACATTACCAATAAGGATATTATCTTCAGATTTAAAGTTGGTGTTCTCTGGAGGCTGAACGATAATTTTACCTCCTGAAAGACTTTTGCCAACATAATCATTGGCATCGCCAGATAAGTTAAAGGTCACTCCTTTTGACAAAAAAGCTCCAAAGCTTTGGCCTGCTGAACCAGAAAAGTTCACCCGAATAGTGTCTTCAGGCAGTCCTTCTTCTCCCCATAGTTTTGCAATTTCGTGGCTCAGCATTGCACCTGTAGCTCTATTGAGGTTTGTTATCTCATGGTCAAGCTCAACTCTGTCTTTTTTGTTAAGTGCATCTTTACAATTTTTGATCAGACTGTGGTCTATGACCGACTCTATATCATGAACCTGATCAATTGTTTTCCTTATCTCAACATCGCTTCTGATTTCATCTGCACTCACCAAAAGCGGGCTTAAGTCTAGCTGGCTTGATTTCCAATGATGCTTTGCTTTCTCAGTTGATAGAAGGTCTGTCCTTCCCACGAGATCGTCAATGGACTTTATCCCAAGTCTTGCCATGATTGCTCTTGCCTCTTCAGCAACTAGGAATAGGTAATTAATAACATGCTCTGGTTGTCCATTAAATTTCTGTCTAAGTATTTTGTTTTGAGTAGCAATTCCAACTGGACATGTATTCAAATGACACTTTCTCATCATAATACAGCCAAGGGAAATCAATGGCGCTGTAGAAAAACCAAACTCCTCAGCACCAAGTAGCGCTGCAATGATTACATCCCTGCCTGTCTTCAGGCCGCCATCTGTTTGCAAGGTGACTCTGCTTCTTAGATCGTTCATAATCAAAGTTTGATGAACTTCAGCCAGTCCCAGCTCCCATGGCATACCTGCATTCTTAATACTGGTCAAAGGTGATGCGCCTGTCCCGCCCACATCGCCAGAGATTACAATATGGTCAGCATGCGCCTTAGTAACGCCAGCAGCAATTGTTCCTACTCCGCTCTCCGAGACCAACTTAACACTGATGTCAGCAGACGGATTTCCATTTTTTAGGTCAAAAATTAATTGGGCCAAATCTTCAATTGAATAGATGTCATGATGAGGAGGGGGGCTGATTAAGCCCACCCCAGGCGTGGAGTATCTAATTGAAGCAATTTTTTCATCCGCTTTCCTTCCTGGCAGCTCTCCTCCTTCACCAGGTTTGGCTCCTTGTGCAATTTTAATCTGAAGCTGCTGTGCGTTCGCAATATAGTTTGCTGTAACACCAAATCTGCCTGATGCAATTTGCTTAATTGCTGAAGATTTGGAGTCACCATTCTTCATTGGCTCATATCTTGCGGGATCTTCTCCTCCTTCACCGCTGTTACTCTTTCCCCCAATTCTATTCATGGCAATAGCCAAAGTTTCATGCGCCTCTGGGGAAATTGAGCCGAAACTCATAGCCCCAGTGCAAAAGTGTTTTACTATCTCACTTGCTGGCTCAACATCTTCAAGTGGTATGCTCTTATTATTAGGATAATTGAGCTTTAATAGCCCTCTAAGATTTAAAGCATCTTCTGCTTTCTTGTTTGCGAGTTTTGAGAATTTCTTATATGCGCTTTCATCATTTGTTCTCGCAGCCAATTGAAGTGACCAGACTGTTTCTGGATTCCATCCCTTTTTCTCTCCCTCGCTTCTCCAATGGAAATCTCCCGGGTTTGGAAGATCTGTTGAAGGTTTGCTTTTGTCATCTGGCCATCCGAGGCTATGTCTCCTTAAGTCTTCAAGCTGAATTGTATCGAGATCGACTCCTCCGACTTTGCTTACAGTGCCATCAAAACATTTATCAATCACTTCTTTAGAAAGGCCAATTGCCTCAAAAATCTGGGCTCCCTTGTAAGACTGAAGTGTTGAGATACCCATTTTGCCCATGACTTTTAAAATACCCTTTACCACAGCTTGCCTGTAAGCGTCGATTACCTCTTCATATTCATCCAATGGCACCCTATTTTCTGGTCCTCTCTTATAATGAGTATGTTTGATGACATTCTCAGCCTTTGCTTGCATTAGGATTTCATATGCCAAGTATGGATTGATTGCGTCAGCTCCATACCCAAATAAAAGACAGAAGTGATGAACCTCGCGAGCCTCTCCTGTCTCAACGACTATAGCTGCCTTTGATCTCTTGGCAGATTTCACAAGATGGTGGTGAACTGCGCCACAAGCCATCAAGGCGCTGATAGGTGTCCGGCTCTCATCCATCCCTCTATCACTTAACACTATAAACCCGATGCCATTATCTACAGACTCTTCTGCTGCACTACATATCTCATCGATTTTTTCATTTAACCCAACTTCTTTGGTGTAAGTGATATCAATAACCTTGCTTCTGTGATTCAAATAATTTAGATGCTTTAATGCATACATGGCAGTATTTGTGAGTATCGGGTTCTCAACAAGGATCCTGTTTGCATGTTTTTCACCAGGCTCTAAGAGGTTTCCTTCTGGTCCGATATAGCACTCGAGAGACATTACAATTTTTTCTCTAATTGAGTCTATCGATGGATTGGAAACTTGAGCAAATCGTTGCTTGAAATAGTCATATATAAGTCTGTGATTGTCACTGAGAGAAGCTAAAACAGTGTCATTGCCCATTGAACCAAGCGGATCTCTCAAGTCATGCACCATTGGAAAAAGCATGAATTCCAATGTTTCAGAGGTATATCCGAATGCTCGCATACGCTTGAGAAGCTCTTCTTTTCCGTATAGCGGATCATTAGAAAGTTGTTTTATTTTTCTGAATCCAAACCTATTGCCATGAAGCCATTCTCTATAAGGGTTTTCTCGTACTAGAGGATCTTTGACATCAGAGTCGCTAAGCAGCTTGCCCTTATTAAAGTCGATTAGAAATATTTTTCCTGGCTGCAATCTTCCCTTTTTGATTACTTTTTCGTTAGGGATATCTAAAACCCCGACTTCGCTTGCCATGATTATCCTGTTATCTGACGTAACATAATAGCGACTGGGCCTGAGTCCATTTCTATCTAAAATAGCTCCTATTGCGTCGCCATTGGTAAATGAAATTGATGCAGGTCCATCCCATGGTTCCATGAGATTCGATTGAAATTCATAGTAAGCTTTTCTGTCTTTAGAGATCGTCTTCTTTTTCTGCCAAGCCTCTGGCACCATCATCAAAACTGACTCTTCCATTGAGCGTCCTGAAAGAGTTAAAAACTCAAGTACGTTATCAAAATTTCCTGAGTCGGAGCAATTAGGCTCAATAATAGGAAAAAGATCCTCAAGCCTATCTCCAAAAATGCCTGACTCCATATTGCCTTCTCTGGCCTTCATCCAATTGATATTGCCTTGAATAGTATTTATCTCGCCATTATGAGACATAAAGCGATTTGGCATCGCCCTGTCCCAGCTTGGAAACGTATTTGTAGAAAACCTAGAATGGACCATGGCCACATGAGAAGCATAATCGGGTTCAGTTAGGTCACTAAAAAAGTTTCCTACTTGATCACAAGTAAGCATTCCCTTGTAGACGATTGTCTTAGAAGACAAGCTACAAATATAAAACAGGTCTGCCTCATCAAGCCCTGAATTGACACGCAAATGGTTGCTGACTTTTTTCCTGGCGAGATACAGTCTTCTTTCAAAATCTTCCTGGTTGAAAAATGAGCTATTATCTTTCACAAAGACTTGTTCTATTTTAGGTATTGCTTTTAGAGCTGATGGGCCTATATCAGCTTTTTTTATATCAATCGGCAGATCTCTCCACCCAATAATTTCTAGCTCATTTTCACAACAAATTTCTTCAAAAGATTTTTTGCAGAACTCTCTTTCTTTACCTTCATTAGGTAGAAAAATATTGCCTACTGCATATCTGCCTTCTTCCAAATAAACCCCGAAGCATTCCTTAGAAATGCCTGCAAAAAAAGTGTATGGCATTCCAGTAAGTATTCCAGCTCCATCGCCACTGTTGGGCTCCGAACCTCTAGCGCCCCTATGATCCATATTGCATAGAATTGTCAAGGCATCTTTTATGTTTTGATGGCTGGGCTCTTTATTAATCTGAGCCACAAAGCCAAGGCCACAACTCTCCTTTTCAAATCGGGAGTCGTACAAGCCAATATTTGAGTCTTTTTTCAGCCTCATAACTAATTCTTTTTATTTTTTCTTAACCGTTAACGAACTTGGTTTGTCTGTCCGTCATCATTACCTTTTGGCCCGATGGGTCAAAATTTGCTCAAAATCACTGGGAAATTGAAAATGAATTTTAGCAAATTTGAATTGAAATTTCCTGTGCAACGTTATTATATGGATATTCCAGCCATATCTCCGTCGTTATCTTCGGCAGGCTAACTGCAATATAAAAGGGAAAAAAATGGAAGAGTTTAAATTAATCATAGAGGCAATTGGTGGTTTTCTTTGGAACAACTATACCCTCTATGTCGTTGTTGCCACTGGTATTGTTTTTACAATATGGAGTGGATTTTCACAATATTACGCTTTGACACATGGTTTTAAGGTAATCAAAGGTGATTATGATAAAGATGATGATCCGGGTGCAATCTCACACTTTCAAGCCCTGTCAACTGCACTCTCAGCTACGGTAGGCCTTGGTAACATTGGCGGTGTGGCCTTGGCTATATCGCTCGGTGGCCCAGGGGCGGTGTTTTGGATGTGGGTTGTAGGATTTTTAGGTATGGCTATTAAGTTAAGTGAAGTTTCGCTCTCGATGATACACAGAAATATGGATGAAGCAGACAATCCCAGTGGTGGGCCAATGTGGGTTGTTGAAAGAAATTTTTCTGGGAAAAAGGGATTTATGAAAATCATCGGAAAGCTTCTTGCTGGGACATTTTGTTTTGCTTTAATAATCAA
Source organism: Gammaproteobacteria bacterium (assembly GCA_002718375.1). The sequence goes on along the minus strand of PBEI01000004.1, from coordinate 64,639 downwards.
CACAATCACTGCAGGAAATATGTTTCAGGCTTGGAATGTTGCAAATCTAACTCAAGCTTATTTTGGTGTCCCAACTCTAGTTACAGGTGCCATATTGGCCTTGATTGTTGGGTCTGTAATCATAGGCGGTATAAAAAGAATTGGAGCAGTGACATCAAAACTTGTTCCAATAATGCTCATAATTTATGTCATTGCTTGCATATATGTTCTTGCAATTAATTTTACAGCGATTCCAGAAATGCTAAGGCTCATTGTGAGCGCAGCATTTTCTCCAATGGAGTCAAGCAATGCCTTCCTTGGTGGAACCGCTGGAGCAGCCTTTATATTTGGTATGCAGAGAGCACTTTTTTCAAATGAAGCAGGGCAAGGTTCATCTGCCATTGCTCATTCGGCTGCCAAAACAGATGAGCCAGTTAGAGAGGGTGTTGTAGCAGGCCTAGAGCCTTTTATTGATACCATTGTTGTCTGCACGATGAGTGCGCTGGTAATTTTGGTTACAGGCATTTGGAATCGACCTGCAGAAGTTCAGCTTTCTAATCTTTCAGTAAATCAATCTGGTCAAAATTGGTCCATTGATGGAACAATTGGTGATGCTCCCACGCTCAGTTCTGGCGACAAAGTTTTCATGATTTACTCTGGCTCAAAAAATGCTGAGTCTGGCAATGCTTTAAACAAAGTTTATGGGGCAGTGGTTACTGATGGCACACAAAAATCTATCAAATGGGACGAAATTACCTCTAATAAAGAGCCTGAAACAAATGGCGAAGTTTATCTTGATTATGTAGGCGCCAATTTGACCGCAGCAGCATTTGACAAGGTCTCAGATGGTCTAGGCAAATGGTTGGTGACACTTGCCTCTTGGCTTTTTGCCATATCTACTATGATTTCTTGGAGTTACTATGGTGAGAAGGGTGTTTCCTTTCTGCTTGGTGAAAAAGCAATACTCACATACAAGCTCGCATTTTGCATATTGGCTGTCTTGTCCACCACTGGCTTTGTTCAGACTGACAGAGAATTAAATCTGTTTGCCAACCTTGGCACAGGCCTTTGTATCATGGCAAACCTTCCCATACTCTGGCTTTTTGGATATCAAGCAATAAAAGACTATAAAGATTATATTTCTAAACTAAAAGCTGGTGAATTTGGGTAGGAATTAATATGACTAAAAAAGAAGAAATTAAGATAAAACCATTTTGGTACTCTGATATTTGGCTATGGCCTAAACTAATCACTATCATTACTACACTTGATAAAAATGGCACCGTAAATGCTGGTCCATATTCTCATATCATGCAGTATGACGTGATGACAAAAAACCCCAGGATGTTGATAGGATTCAGACAGGATTCACATACATTTGTAAATATTGAACAAACCGGAGAATTTGTTGTGAATTGCCCTAGTGCGAGTCACCTAGATGACATGATGGAAACTGCAAAATTTTATCCTGAAGGAATCAATGAGCTGGAGTTCACAAAGTTTACTCAGATTCCATCAAAGAAAGTTTCCCCTCCAAGCCTTGAGGAATGCCCCCAGATCGCAGAATGCACGGTTGATGAGATCATCAAGCTAGAAAAAAGCTCTGGTATTGTAATTGGAAAAATAGAGGCGATAGTCGTTGATAAAGAATTGGTCGACATGGGGAGAGAGGAGAGAATAAAGACAATGGATCTGCCAATTGGAATGGGTGATGAGGCCAGGCAAACTTATTATCACACCACTGCTGAAACATTGATTAAGCATGATCTTGGACAGCCAAAAACCGCAATGCAAGGCGCTGATGCAAAAACGTCTATGGAGTGGGATAATGGCGCCACTGAAATGCTCATGGGCGTCCCGCCTCCTTTGAGAAAAATGGTCATCGAAAATACCGAAGAGTTTGCAATAGAAAAAAAAGAAAAGACTGTCACGGGTGAGGTATTCAGGGAGCTAGCTAAATCTGTTGGAATGGATCCGGATGTAATGGAGAGATTCAGAAGTGGTGGCTGAAACCATCAACATCAAAAACAAGGCCTTACTAAAGGATCAGTGTTATATCAACGGAGAATGGATGGGAGCAAACGATGGTTCTTCATCAGAGGTTACCAATCCTGCCAATTCTGAGAGACTTGGATCACTTCCTAATTGTGGAGCAGATGAGACCATTTTAGCCATCACTGCAGCAAATGAAGCACAAAAGATTTGGGCAAAAACAGATGCAAAAGAGCGTTCTTCTGTTCTTAAAAATCTACATCATTTAATGCTTGAGAACCAAATGGACTTGGCAACGATTATCACGCTTGAGGGTGGCAAACCCATATCTGAATCACTTGGTGAAATCGCCTATGCAGCCTCTTTTTTTGAATGGTTTTCAGAAGAGGCTAAAAGAGTTTATGGCGATTTAATACCAGGCCATCAATATGATCGAAGAACATTGGTGATCAAGCAACCAATCGGTGTTGTTGGGTGCATTACACCATGGAACTTCCCTTCAGCAATGTTGGCAAGAAAAATAGCGCCCGCTATTGCTGTTGGATGTAGTGTAGTAGCAAAGCCAGCACCTGAAACTCCTTTTTCTGCAACAGCAATGGCATATTTATCTGAGCTCGCAGGAGTTCCTAAAGGGATATTTAATGTGGTCACTGGTGATGCAGAAAAAATTGGCTCGGCTATGACATCACATAAAGATGTTAAAAAAATCACTTTCACTGGTTCCACTGCTGTCGGTAAGCACTTGCTCAAGGCATCGGCTGATTCTGTTAAGAAGGTTTCTCTAGAGCTGGGTGGGCATGCTCCCTTTATAGTCTTTGGAGATGCAAATCTTGAGGCTGCNGTAGAAGGNGCNGTNATCGCAAANTANAGNAANAGTGGTCAAACNTGTGTNTGNGCAAANAGNATTTATGTTCAATCAAGCATCTATGATGATTTTTCTCAGCGCTTTACNGAAAAAGCCTCTGAATTGGTGGTTGGTAACGGGCTTGATGANTCCACCCAACAAGGTCCATTAATTAGCGANAACGCAATTGAAAAAGTTTCTAANCATATAGAGGATGCCAAGAATNGTGGTGCNATTATAACAACTGGTGGAAATCCTCATTCTCTCGGAGGTCTATTTTTCGAGCCGACTGTNTTAACTGGAGTATCTGATGAAATGTTGATCTCGAAAGAGGAAACATTTGGTCCGGTTGCTCCAATCTTTAGTTTTGAGACTGAGCAAGAAGTAATAGAACGAGCAAATAATACTCCTTATGGTTTGGCCGCATACTTTTACACAANTGATCTAGCTAAATCATGGAGGGTCTCAGAACAGCTTGATTATGGAATGGTTGGGTTAAATACCGGAATAATCTCTACAGAAATGGCTCCATTTGGCGGAGTAAAAGAATCAGGAATNGGNCGGGAGGGNTCTAAATATGGCGTGGATGATTATNTAGAGATNAAATATNTATCTCTGGCTGGTATTGAAGAGTAATTGTTTTTAATAAAAACACCTGTATGATTCTNTTCTATCGGTCATATCCCAATGGAAAATAACGCTCCCAAATTAACAGTCGGTCCCGTCTCTAACTCTATTTTATCCATGATGTTGCCCATGGCTTTGGGCATCCTTGTAATGATAGGCAATGGTCTTGTNGATGCTTATTTTATTGGACAGCTAGGATATGCNCAGCTCGCTGCTGTCAGTTATGCGTTTCCCGTGTGGTTTGTNGCAGCAGGCATAGTGATGGGCCTTGGCACAGGAACCTCTTCTGTTTTGTCGAGATTCATNGGTGCCGGTGATACAAANAGTGTAAANCAAATAGCAACCCATTCTATGGTGCTTGCCGTCATNGCAGGTGCTGTNGTCACTCTAATTGGACTNCTTTCTATAGAGTCNCTCTTTGGTCTTCTAGGTGCCAATGAGGAGTCGATGCCTTATGTGAAGTCGTATATGACAATTTACTACTGGGGCTCCTTATTTCTTGGAATCCCTTTTATTGGCAATTCTATTTTAAGGGCCAATGGCGATGCCAAAACGCCTTCTATGTTGGTTGCCTTGTCTGCAATAGTGAACGCTGTATTGGATCCTTTTTTAATCTTTGGTTGGTTTGGTTTTCCAGAAATGGGTGTGGCTGGNGCAGCTCTTGCGAGCGTTATNTCAACTGTCGCATTTCTCTTTGCTTCACTCTGGGTNCTNATTGTTCGTGACAATTTACTCACCNCAATTGGGCATAGCCTTAAATCAATGATTTCATCATGGAAACAAGTGCTTCATGTTGGATTGCCTGCTATTGCAAGCAATTTGATTGCCCCGNTTTCAAGTGCCCTNGTTACAGCGTTGGTCAGCACATANGGTCAAGAGGCTGTTGCTGCTTATGGTTTGGCTGGAAGAATTGAGGCGCTTGTAATTGTTTTNCTGATGGCACTCGGTGGTGCCACGGCTCCNTATGTAGGACAAAATTATGGNGCTAAAAAATTTGATCGCTTGGTCAATGGTTTTAAGTTCTCTGCAAGATTCGCATTGTTTTATGCCATATTTTGTATCGTTTTTTTATATTTTGGATCAGCCACTATTCTCGGGGTGTTTACTGATAATGAAGATGTGATTAGGTTGGCTATGATTCAGCTGCTGATTTGCCCTTGGGGTTATGGTTTTTTGGGNATCGCTTCAATTTGTAANGGTTCNTTTAACGCTTTTGGAAGACCTTTGCCTGCCATGACAATATCAATCTCAAGAACATTGGTNATATATGTTCCNCTTGCCTATGNATTGGCNCATTATTTGGGTTTTCAAGGTATATTCATCGCACAAGTTCTGGCTAATATTTTTGCAGGCTGTGTAGCTATTGTTTGGTATAGAAGAGTTTTTAGAGAGGTTGCTAACTAGACTAATCTTCGCCTTGGAGTTGCTTAATNATAGACTCATCCTCAAGAGTNGATATATCTTGTGTGATGGCTTCATCTCTTGCAATTGCTCGAAGCAATCTCCTCATAATCTTGCCAGAACGTGTTTTTGGCAAATTATCTGAAAATCGAATTTCATCAGGTTTTGCAATTGCGCCCACTTGTTCAGCCACCCACTCCCTAAGAGCTTCCTGCATTTTTTTTGCNTCTTCTCCAATCGGTCTCTCTCCTTTGGTCACAACAAANGCAAAGATGCTTTCGCCNTTGACTTCATGCGGTCTTCCAACAACAGCTGCTTCTGCAACCATTTCANTTGCGACAAGCGCCGACTCNACCTCCATCGTTCCCAAGCGGTGGCCTGAGACATTGAGCACATCGTCAATTCTGCCCATGATCCAATGGCAACCATCCTCATCTCTGTATGCACTATCGCCAGCAACATAATACCTTCCGTCAAATTTTTCCCAATAAGTATCAATATATCTTTGGTTATCTCCCCATATGGTTCTNAACATTGAGGGCCATGGTTTTTTGATAACCAGATACCCTCCCTGNTTTGCCTCNCCTACTGGCTCTCCTAGCTCATCNACNATATCAACATCAATACCTGGCATTGGAGTTGTACATGANCCAGGTTTTGTCTCTGTGACCCCAGGAAGGGGGCTGANCATNGCTCCNCCTGTCTCCGTTTGCCACCAAGTATCAACAATTGGACAACGNTCTTGNCCAATAATTCTGTGNTACCACATCCAAGCTTCAGGGTTTATTGGTTCACCTACTGTTCCAAGTAGACGCANACTGGACAANTCATAGCTTTGTGGAATTTCATCTCCGTGNTTCATCAATGCNCTAATTGCTGTCGGCGCAGTATAAAANATGNTNACAGCATGTTTCTCGCAAATATCCCAAAACCTTCCGACATCTGGAAAAGTGGGAGCACCTTCATAGATAAGAATCGTGGCACCAGCCAGCAATGGNCCATATGCCACATAGGTATGTCCAGTGATCCACCCAACATCTGCTGTGCACCAAAAAACGTCATCATTTTTGATATCAAATACCCAAGAAAATGTTGTTTTTGCGTGCAGTATGTATCCTGCTGTTGAGTGCTGAATTCCTTTCGGCTTACCAGTAGAGCCAGATGTATAGAGAATAAACAATGGGTGTTCGGCATTCAGTGGCTCTGGATCACAATTTGAATCACAATCTGAAACCAGGTCTCCCCACCAAACATCTCTCTTCTCATTGAATTCTATTTTTTCTCCGGTCCTTTGAAAGACCACGACATTTTCTACTTTGTATGATGATTGAGAGACCGCTTCATCTGTTGCTTGCTTCAATGGAATGATATTTCCACCCCTATATGCCCCATCGGCGGTTATCACGATCTTGGATTTAGCATCTTCAATCCTGTCTTTGAGGGCATTTGAGGAAAACCCTCCAAATACAACAGAGTGTATTGCTCCAATTCTTGCGCATGCTTGCATAGCTATCACAGCCTCAGGGCACATAGGCATATAGATGACCACTCTATCCATCGGCTCTACTCCCAGCTTCTTCAATCCGTTAGCAAATTGAGAGGTTTTTGAAAGAAGCTCTTTGTATGTAATGTGCTCAGGATTTCCATCCTCTGTTTCAAAGATGATTGCAGTTTTGTTTGGGTTCTTACTGACATTTACATCCAATGAATTATATGAAGCATTAATCACTCCATCATTGAACCATTCGTAATTAGGAGCCTTAGACTCATCGAGAATATTCTTAAAGGGCTGAAACCACTCCAACTGATCTTTCGCAAGGGTGGCCCAATACTGAATATGGTTTTCCTCTGCTTGCTTTTTTAAATTATTGGCTTTTTCTTCATCAACATTGGCTTGATCAATAAAATCTTTCTGGGGCGCAAAACTTCTTGACTCATTTAATATGGACTCTATGAGGTCATCTGCCATGGCAATTCTTTAAAAGTTTAGTTTTTTGAGCGCTCTAAGGCGGTCTCTTTTGACTGCAGTCGCTCAATAATGGGGCTGGTGTTTGGAATATGGCTCAAAAGAAAACTCATTTGATCAGCTAAAATATTTCTGCCTTGCAGAAGGATATATTCTGCATAAGATGGGGCAAATGGAATTGCAAGAAGTCCCATCCTTGCCTCCTCTGGGGTTTTTCCGCCCTTAAGATTATTGCAACGTTTGCAAGCGCTTACAACGTTCTGCCATATGTCTTTACCTCCTCTGCTTATTGGTGTCACATGGTCTCTGGTTAGCTCTCTTTTGCTATATTGAGACCCACAATATAAGCATAAATGGTCGTCTCTCTTGAAAAGGGTTTGATTGTTCAATGGCGGTGTAAAACCAGAAAGCTTTTGTTGAAAATGCTTGGAACGACCTCTGGTTGCAATAATGGAGTTAATGTTTATTTGACTCCTCTCACCTGACTTAGCATTGACTCCACCTCTGATTGTATAGAGATGATCTCCCAAGGTATACACTACATCGCCAACAGAATAAATTTTTGCTGCCTCCTTAAAGTCTATCCACTCAAGAGGAAGCCCCGTAGAATCAATACGCAGACTCCTGTACGGAAAGTTCATCAACTTATTCATTAAAAACACTATAAAGGCTTTTTTGTTTAAAAAATAATAAATATTTAAACTTTTTTGCTTGGATTTTTTGACAGGAATGATAGTCTTTCCGTCCATCTGAGTTGAATTACGAAAAATAAGCACGTGACAATAAAAATTGCAGTAGTTAATGAGTCTTTAAACAATGAAACACGTGTTGCCCTCGTCCCTGAAATAGCTGAAAAACTTGCCTCTAATAATGTCTCTTTCATAATCGAAAAGAATGCTGGCGAATCTTCAGGGTTTTTGGATTCAGCCTACCCTGAAAATGCATGTAAATTTGTCAGCTCTTCTGAGGATGCTCTGAAGGATGCTGACGTTCTTTTTAAAGTAAATCCTCCAACTTCTGATGAAATTGAAAAAATGAAAAGAGGCTCTATGGCTATCTCTTATATGAATCCTTTTCAAAATGATGCCCTCATTAAACAAATGGCATCATCAGGCGTTGATGCTTTTTCTGTTGAGTTGATTCCGAGAATTTCCCGCGCTCAGTCAATGGATGCATTGTCATCGCAAGCCTCAATAGCAGGATACAAAGCAGTGATTTTGGCTGCTAATCATGCAAATAAATTCTTTCCTATGCTGACAACGGCCGCAGGTACAGTTAGGCCAGCACAAACATTAATCGTTGGCGCAGGCGTAGCTGGTCTTCAGGCAATCGCAACNGCAAAAAGATTGGGATCAAGGGTTATTGCATTTGATGTCAGAAGCAGTACTAAAGAACAAATTGAGTCATTGGGAGCGCAGTTTCTAGATACAGGAATAACTGCAGAAGGCGAAGGCGGCTATGCAAGAGAATTAACAACAGAAGAGCTTGAAACTCAAAAACAAGTCCTTTCAAAAACAATGGGACAGTCAGATGTTGTGATCACAACTGCTGCGGTTCCAGGCAAGCCAGCACCGAAGCTCATTGATAGAAAAACAGTCGAATCTATGGCTCCAGGTTCTGTAATAGTTGACCTTGGCGCCATTTCTGGAGGAAACTGCGAGCTCACAAATCCGGATGATGTTGTAGATCATGGTGGTGTAATAATATTGGGCCCAACCAATCTGCCTTCTACAATGCCAAAACATGCAAGCGAACTCTATTCAAGAAATCTTTTGAACTTCCTCTCCCCAGCTATCGCTGAAGAAGGTCTTAATATTGATTGGGATGATGAGGTATTTAAAGGTGCAAACATCACCAGAAATGGTGAAGTAACCTTTAACCAAGGAGCAAATTGATATGGAAACATTTATTGCGATTTACATCTTTATGCTAGCTGCATTCACTGGCTTTGAGGTCATATCTAAGGTTCCTGCAATCTTGCATACGCCTCTAATGTCTGGGTCGAACTTCATACATGGTGTTGTGCTTGTAGGAGCAATAATTGCTCTCGGAATGGCTGAAACAAATTTAGAAAAGTCGATAGGGTTTNTTGGGGTNCTTTTGGCNTCTGGNAATGCNGTTGGCGGCTATGTTGTAACAGAAAGAATGTTAGAAATGTTCAAATCTAAGAAAGAAAATGAGTAATGTTGAGACCATAATTCAAAGCATATATGTGGTTGCCGCAGTTCTGTTTATTGTCGGGTTAAAAAGAATGAGCTCNCCCACAACTGCAAGAACTGGAATTGTTTGGGCAGGCGTTGGCATGNTNATGGCCACTGCAGCAACTTTTTTCTATCCNGGTGTTGAAAACTTTGTNTTNATTGTAAGNGCCATTCTGATTGGTACTGTATTAGCTGGNTATACGGCCAAAAAAGTTGAAATGACTGAAATGCCTGAAATGATTGCCCTATATAATGGAATGGGTGGTGGTGCTGCAGCTGCTATTGCAGCCGTTGAACTCTTCAAAGATCATCACTTGCCGCTTAGTGTCACCACTCTGGCTTTGATTGGAGGAATAATTGGCTCTATTTCGTTTACTGGAAGCTTGATAGCTTTTGGAAAACTTCAGGGGATGATTAAAGGAACTTTTAGGTTCAAAGGGCAACACCAAATCAATCTTCTTTTGCTTCTNGGGTCAATCGTATTATCTGGTCTTGTTGTTGCNGGNNTTGANTCAAANGCAACNTTNGTAATCGNNGTCTTTGTNATTGCTNTGNTNTTGGGTGTTGCTATGACAATGCCAATNGGNGGNGGNGANATGGCTGTTGTCATTTCTTTATACAATGCGCTCACTGGTTTGGCTGTTGGGTTTGAAGGTTATGTTTTGCAAAATTATTCTATGATTATCGCTGGGACTGTTGTTGGTGCTGCAGGAACATTGCTGACACAGTTGATGGCAAAAGCAATGAATAAAACGCTTGTCAGTGTGCTATTTCCCTTCGGCGAAACAGCACAAGCAAGCGGTGATGCTGTCGAAGGAGAAATGAAGCCAATAGAGGCTGGTGATGCTGGAATTATGATGGCCTTTGCCCAAAAGGTTATAATCATTCCTGGATATGGAATGGCTGTTGCTCAAGCTCAACAAAAAGTTTGGGAGCTTAGCCAGCTCCTTATTGATAGGGGTGTTGATGTCAAGTTTGCCATTCATCCAGTAGCAGGAAGAATGCCTGGCCACATGAATGTCTTGCTGGCTGAAGCTGGCGTGCCTTACGAATTAATTTTTGATGAGGATGAAATAAACCAAGAATTTAAGAGCTGTGATGTTGCCCTTGTTATAGGTGCAAACGATGTCGTTAATCCTATTGCGAGAACAGATCCTTCAAGTGAAATTTACGGCATGCCCATACTTGATGCTGACTATGCATCCAATGTAATTGTGGTGAAAAGGGGCCAAGGAACAGGGTTCTCAGGAATCGAAAATGTCCTCTTTTTTCTTGACAACACAAGGATGCTTTATGGTGATGGTCAAGCTGTTGCCACAGATCTCGTGAACTCAATAAAAGAGCTCTAGTAAAAATAATTTTAAGCCGCGTATTCCTATCACACCAGTTGTGTTATTCTCACCTTCATGTTTGTTGAATTTGAAATGGAGCGGCTGCAATCACTTTATGAAAATGAAGTGAAATACAACCTCAGCGATAGTGGAAATCACCCATTATCAATGAATGACCTCTTGAGCGAAGAGGAGATAAAACGAATCCTCGAAATGGAAATATACTATGGTTATACCACCGGTGATCCAAAGCTCTTGTCTGCCATTGCATCTTGGTATCCAGATAAGATTACTGAAAAGAATATCCTTGTTACCAATGGCTCTGCTGAGGCCAACTTTTTAATTGGCTGGACTTTGGTTGAGCCTGAAGACGAAGTCATTATGGTGCTTCCAAATTACATGCAGGTTCCAGGGTTAGCAAAAAATCTTGGGGCAAGTGTAAAAACCATTCACCTTAAAGAATCTCTTGGGTGGCATTTAGATCTTGATGAGCTTGAGTCAATGGTCAATGATAAAACAAAATTGATTTCGATTTGTAACCCAAGCAACCCGACTGGTTCAGTTATGTCTGACGAAGAGATGCGGTCAATTGCTGCAATAGCAGAAAAGCATGGAGCGTATATTCACTCAGATGAGGTATACAGAGGGTCAGAGCTTGATGGAAATGAAACAAAAAGTTTTGTTCATTTTTATGATAAATCTATTGTCTCTTGTGGTTTATCAAAATCATTCGCTCACCCTGGTTTAAGAATTGGGTGGCTTATTGCATCGCCCGATATCGTTCAAAGTATCTGGACGAGAAAAGATTACACGACTCTCTGTGCTTCTGTTATTTCCCAAGAAATTGGAACCAAAATAATGACCTCACCAACCAGAGAAAATATTTTGGGGCGATCAAGCAAGATGCTTACAGAAAATTTGGTTTTATTTCAAGATTGGCTCGACAGTCACAATGATCTCTTCACATTTGTTCCTCCCAAAGCTGGGGGNATGGCCTTTGTGGGTTATAACATGAATATCAATAGCACTGAGTTTGTTCACAAACTCAGGGTTGAAGAGAGTGTGCTGATTGTTCCTGGGGATTGTTATGGTATGGATGGATATCTCAGGTTTGGGATTGGTGCAAACCCAGACTATCTCAATGAAGGCTTACAGCTAGTCAGCGCCTGTATTAAATCTTTGGGCTATTGAAGAACACCATTTTAAATATAGCTGTCGACACGCCTGTGTCACAGATTTTTGACTATTATCCTCCAAAAGATTTGGTCCACAAACCCAAAATTGGCCAAAGAGTTTTGGTTCCCTTTGGCAGAAGAGAGGTTGTTGGTTTTATTCATGGAATATCGGATGAAACCTCTCTGCCAAAAAACAAGATAAAGAACTGCAAGTCAATAATCGACAAGGATCCTCTGATCAATAAAGAGACCCGTGATCTCATTTCATGGTGTAAAAATTACTACCACTACCCTCTAGGAAAAACCTATGCAACGGCTGTTCCAAAATACCTAAGATCAGGAAAAACCCCAAACATAGGGCGAATGGTTTTTCAGAAATCAGGTGACAAAAAAAGGCTGACCACTCACCAAAAAAAAGCATTTAATAGCTGCGCTGAGATCCTCAAGAAACCAAGCCCTATTCTCCTTAATGGTGTTACAGGCAGTGGTAAAACTGAAATATATTTGCAGCTGATGCAAAAAACCCTTGATAAAAAGCAACAGGTTCTTTTTTTAGTGCCAGAAATTGGCTTGACTCCTCAATTATTTGAAGCAATAAGCTTAAGATTTGGCAACTGTGTTGGGTTAATCCATTCACTAACTTCCGAGAAATCAAGAGCAGAGGTGTGGCTTTCTGCTAAAAAAAACAAGCTTTCAATCATATTGGGAACGCGTTCTTCTATATTTGTTCCTTTTCATTCTCTCGGTTTAATAGTCATTGATGAAGAGCATGATGAATCTTACAAACAACAGTCTGGACTAATGTACTCTGCAAGAGATCTTGCTGTGGTTAGAGCAAAAAAACTAGGTTGTGGTCTCATTCTAGGGTCAGCAACGCCCTCTTATGAAAGCTTATTGAATGCTGAAAATGGGAAATACAATGAGGTCTTGTTAGATAAGAAAGTTTTTTCTAATCAGGCCCCAGAAAAAAGGCTTATCAATCTGAACATTAACCCGTCTAATAAAGGGCTCAGCACCCCTCTAATAAAAGCCATCTCTGAAACATTAGAAAAGGATGAGCAATCGCTTCTCTTTATAAATAGAAGGGGCTACTCGCCTGTAACCATGTGCGAAGAATGCGGAAAAATAGATGAGTGTCCAAGGTGTGAAAGTAACTTGGTATTCTACAGAGGCTCAATAAAACTTAAATGCCATCATTGTTCTTACCAAGAAAAAATCAAGGAAGTCTGTTCGATTTGTTCAGGCAAAAAGATTACTGTTGGACATGGAACTGAAAAAATTGAAGAAGAGCTAGAAGTTAAATTTCCAAAAGAAATGATCATCAGAATTGATCGAGATACAACCAGAAGCAATAAAAAAAGAGAAGAGGTATTTGGTCACGCAAAGTCTGGCATAGCGAAAATTTTGGTTGGCACACAGATGCTCACAAAAGGACATGATTTTCCAAACCTTTCTCTTGTGGCATTCATTAACGTTGATCAAGGTCTTTTTGGAAGCGGTTATCGAAGCAGTGAGCGTTTTGCTCAGCAGTATTATCAAGCATCTGGAAGATCTGGCAGAAGAGATAATAAAGGATTGGTATTGTTGCAAACTCATAATCCAGAAAATGACTCATTAAAAGCCCTTCTTAATGATAGCTATAGGGCGTTCTATGAAAAAAATAAAGAAGACAGAAAACGTCTTGGTTGGCCCCCATACACTTATTCTATTTTAGTAAGGGCCGAATCACCGAATGAGAGTAATGTGTTTACTTTTTTAGATGTTATTGCTGGTTTTATAGAAAAATCTGAAGATCAAAAAATGATCAACATGCTTGGTCCTATTCAATCTCCAATTGGAAAAATCAGAGGAAAAATAAGGGGTCAGTTGATGCTTAAAAGCAAGAATAGAAAAAAATTACACGAGATGGGTGGACGATTGTTAAGCTTTGTTGATACAAAAAGAGTTGGAACAAAAGTAAAATGGTCAATTGATGTAGACCCCACTGATCACTCATGAGAATAGAGGATAAAATAAAAGAGCTAATTGTTACTGCGTTGACCAAGAGTCAAGGCATTAACAATGATGAGATAAACGAGGTTGATCTCGAGCTTTCTAGAAACAAAAATAACGAGCATGGAGACTTCTCAAGCAATATTGCACTAAAGTTATCAGGAAAGCTAAAGCGCTCACCGATGGTAATTGCTGAAGAAATCATCAACTCAATTCAAGTTACCGATGAGCTTGAAAGAATAGAGTTTGTAAAACCAGGCTTTATTAACTTCTATCTTACAACTGAAAAAAAACATGGCGTTCTTGAAGAAATCATAAGCAAAGGAAAAGCATTTGGGGCATCTTGCGTTGCAGAAAAAAAGAAGATTCTTTTAGAGTTTGTCTCAGCAAATCCAACTGGTCCGCTCCATGTAGGGCATGGTCGTCATGCCGCTTTTGGTGATTCATTGGCCCGTTTGCTCAGAAAGTCTGGGCATGAGGTTTTTACAGAATACTATCTCAATGATGCGGGAAGGCAAATAGACATCCTTTGTGCGAGTGTTATGTTTGAGCTTCTTTTGTTAGAAGGGCAGAAGCTTGATCGCGTTGGTGGTCTTTATAAAGGCTCATACATTAAAGAGATCGCTGGGGGCCTCCAAGAAGAAGGTATAGCGATCAATAAAAAAATATCAAGCCCTAAAACAGGAGGCTCGGATGATGAAATCGTTGATGCACTCATATTGGAATTGAAGGATGTTGCTGGAAATGAGCTTTTTCAGATGGTTTTAGAGAAGACTGTCCTGCAGATGACAAAACTGCTTAAAGATGATCTTTCAGACTTTAGGGTCAGACAAGATGGTTTTTATTCAGAAAAATCGCTTTTTTCTGAAGGCAGGATTAAAGAGGCTTGCGAGATCATTAAGAAAAATGGAAATGCTTATAAAAAAGATGGTGCACTGTGGCTTGAATCAACAAAATATGGTGACGATAAAGATCGTGTGGTCATCAGGGAGGATGGCAGATCTACTTACTTTGCATCTGATATTGCTTACCATCATCACAAGAAGGTTAGGGGCTTTGACCTTTTAATCAATATTCTAGGCTCTGATCACCATGGTTATGTTTCAAGACTCGAGGCGGGCCTTACCTCAACAGGAAACAAGGCCTCTGACTTAGAGGTAATTTTGATGCAGTTTGTCACCCTTTACAGGGGCAAGAAAAAAATTCAGATGTCTACTCGATCAGGAAACTTTGTTCCCATGAGAGACCTCTATTCGGAAGTTGGGGTTGATGCCGCAAGGTTTTTTTATGTCAGCAGATCTCATGGCCAGCATTTAGACTTTGATCTAGAGCTTGCAACAAAACAAAACAACAAAAACCCTGTTTACTATATCCAATATGCCAATGCTCGGATAAAAAGCGTGATCAAAGAAAATGAAAAAAGGGGTTATTTATTCGATGAAGTCACAGGAAAATCGAATCTTGCGAAGCTTAAACTGTCCATTGAGGAAGATATCATTTCTCTTTTAGGCAAATACCCAGAAACTATTTTAAAAAGCTCTGATAGCAGAGAAGTAAACAAAATAGCAAACTATCTAAAGTCTTTATCGCAACTCTTTCATTCGTATTATGGTTCAACAAAGTTTGTATCAGACGAAGATGGGGTTAGAAACGCTAGGCTCCTTTTATTGCAGTGTGTGTCCACTGTAATCGAGGACGGTCTAGATATCTTAGGTGTTTCCGCCCCCTCTAAGATGTAGTTTTTTTCTTCTTTTTGTACTCAATATCAAGTGATTGAAGCTTTCTATATAGGTTTGTACGCTCCATATCCACTCTTCTTGATAGCTCGCTTATTTTTCCGCCAACAAGTTCGAGCTGCCTAGTTAAGTAGGCCCTTTCAAAAAGTTTTTTGGCCTCCTTCATGCTCAAGGAAAGAATATTATTCTCTATCAAGATATTTCCGCCAGGGCCCTGCAATGTAATGATTTCTTGGATTTCGTCCACATTGACTATTTCTTTGTCTTTTCTTGAGAGCAGCGCCTGGACAAGGTCAGCCAGTTGGCGAAGGTTTCCTGGCCATTGGTATTTTGAAAGCATATTTTGGGCAGCCAAACTAAACCTCCTATAACCATGCCCATCTCTTTCAACAAAAAACTTCACTGTTTCATCAAGCATTTGAGGGATCTCATTGAGTGAAGCCCTAAGTGGAGGAATGTTTAGTTCTATGAAACTCTCTTCGTCCATAAAAAAGTTCTCTTCTTTCTCAAAAACGCCAATGAAAATCTTCGCTGTGCTCTCCACTGCAGAAATCATTAGTCTTTGTCTAATGCTTGATTTTTCATTCTCAGAAAGCTTATGCATGTTCTCTATGTATAACGCTGAATTATTTCCATTCTCTAACGCCTTATAAAGAGCATCGAGCTCTTCATTTTCAGCGGGTTCTTTTCCGCTAAATTCAATTTTCAGGAACTCGCCCATATCACTATATTGGCTTAAAAATAATGCTCTAGCCCATGCTGATTTCTCTAACCCTTCTTCTCCTTGGAGCACAAAAATATTGTTTTCTTTAAAAAAGGAGCCAGCTTCGTCCAAGGTTTTTTTAAATGATGGTGTGTTTTGTACCAAATGAGAAAAAATATCTTCTCCAATTATGTTTTGACTCAGCACCTCTTCGGCTGAGGCGAGCAGCTTCTCAATTGATACTGGTTTTTCTATAAAGTCTTTTGCGCCAAGCTTGGTTGCTTCAATGGCTGTCTCAATAGTTGCGTGGCCAGAAATCATAATCACCGGAAAGTCTGTTTCTGGCTGGCTTGTCCATTCTTTCAATAGGCTAATGCCATCCTCATCTGGCATCCAAATATCAAGAAAAACTAAGTCTGGTCTTTTATTGTTCGCCTCAATTCTAGCCTCCTCAGCGGAAGAGGCTGAAGAGGTTGAATATCCCTCATCATTTAAGATCTCTTGTATGATTTTTCTGATTTCAAGCTCATCATCAACAATCAGTATGTGCTTTTCTATGCTCACTCAATATCTCCTTGGGATTGTTTTGTTGGCAAATAAATTTTTACCCTTGCTCCAATATCATTATTGCTTATTGTTATTTCCCCTTCATGCTCATCTATAATGCTCTTTACAATAGCCAATCCGAGACCTTTGCCATGCTTTTTAGATGTTTGATATGGCTCAAAAGCATTTTTGATAATGCTTTCATTAAACCCTTGGCCATTATCCTTTATTGTGACTTCGCAATAATTTCTTGAATTGATTTTTTTGATTTTTGTCTCAAAGTTAATTTTTGGGCTTTCAGCTTCTTCGCAAGCGTCAATCGCATTCAGCAAAAGGTTATTTAATACTTGCTGGATCTTATTTCGGTCTAGTTCAACCAGCTCTAGATTTCCTCTTTCAAGCTTGATAGAGATGTTTTCATGTTGACTAGAAAAGAGCTGAATGCTTTCACTGATTAAGTCGTTTATGTCTGTACTCGTGAAACTAAGCTTCTCACGTTCTGCAAAATTGCTAAAAGCGCCAACCAGGTCTCTAAGAACATCAACCTGAGCGATGATTGTTTTGGTTGAAGCGTCTATGAAATCTTTTTCTTCTGACGACCCCCTGAACCTCTTTTGAATTCTTTCGGCTGACAATTGTATGGGTGTCAGCGGATTATTAATTTCATGCGCCATTCTTTTGGCAACATCGCTCCAGGCGGCTTCTTTTTGTGCAGCCATAAATGAGTTTACTAGTACCGTTATTTCGTCTTCTTCTCCGTGTTCTTTGTTATTAGCAAATCTATTTTCTGAATCAGTTTTTTTATCTGTTTCTTTCTCGAGTGACTCAATTGGTTTTACCAGTCTATCTGCAAACTCAAATGAGCCATAAATTGCTAGCAGAAGGGCCAACATTACAACCATTCCCAAAGTCAATGCATAGCTATACTGTATTGGCGTTTTCATGAAGCTTAACATTCCATATCTTGCATAGGTCTCTTCGACAGAATAGGCCATCATACTCAACTTGGGGTCAACGCTATAAAGGGCCTGAAGATAAATTGGTTTTTCGTTTAAAGAGAAACTGATTACCGGAACCAATACTCTTATTAGATATCGATCATCTGTAGTGGAATCTAGGCTAGTCCATGATTGCTTGAGTACTACTTGATTTATTTCAAATCTGGTCGGCACTCTAACGGACGCTTGGTCAGCCTGGGAGGAGCTACTAGCCAATAGCCTAAGATCTGAGTCAATCAAAGAAAGTTGAATTGCATTATTTTCTTTCCTCTGGGCCTCTAATGCCTCAGATATATTTTCCATTCCTTTTAGTTGTATTGAGATGTTAGATGTGGCGAATAAGCCGTCTTGAATTCTTTCATCCAAGGCAGACCTTCCTAGCATCAATGCATCGCTTAAACCCTTCTCAACATCTGCGTCTGACCAAACACTGATGCCTTTATTCATAAAATTGATCGCAAAAAAGAAAATAACAATTGCAGGAACAAGCGCTAATCCAGAAAAAGCCAAGGCCATCCTAAACCTCAGCTTTGCCCCCAATTTTCTTTGTCTATAATCTAGAAAAAGTTTTTTTGCGCTCAATGCAACGATTGGCAAAAGCACTAAGAAAGAAATCAAACTAACAGCAAGCAACGAAACCTGAATTCTGTTTAGTTCACTTGGATCATCATCTGAAAAAAGAAGTGCAACCAATGAGGCAATGCTCAAAAATATAAGCACAGAAACAATTTTTCTAATGTTTAAGGAGCTCAGTCTAAAAGCTTCCATTCTATTACCTCAAATTCTGTATCCAGGTTCTCTCTCCAGAAGGAAAGGGTTTTAATCCATTGTGATATTCCTTCAACAGCAATGCCTGCTTGCAGTATTACGCTATAGTTTTTTTCAATGTCTAAAATTGAGTCGTCAACCAATGGAATGTTTTTAATCTCAGAAAGAAAGTTTTCGACTTCTTCTGTGGATGAAAGCGTGACCTTTGTGCCGATATTTAGATTCGTTATCAAATATCTGCCAGTGAAGGCATTTAGCCTGATTGAATAAGACTGATTTAATGTCCCAATATCGCGGTCTATTCTCCAATTTCTTATGTCTACAATAGAGAAGTCCAGCTGAAGCTTTAATGTAAGACCAGAACCCAGCGCCTCGACTTGCTGCTTTTCAAGCTTGAATGGTAGCTGGACATCGCTGAAATAGACTCCGTCTTTGACATAAGATTTTCCTGATCCTATATTTGCGATGCCTTGCGAGCTATAAATAAATAAAAATAAAAAGGCCAGGGCCTTCATTTTTGGTCTCATAGTCATGAAAATCGCTTGCCTTCTAACTTGTTTCCTCTTGCAAAATCAGCTGCAAGCATTTCATTTTTGCCTTCAGGCTGAATGCTCTTGAGTATGATCCTGCCTTCCTTGCACTTAACAGTGACTCCCGTGTTATTGATATCCACTATTTGGCCTGGATCAATCCCGTCTTCATCTTTTATTATTGCTTCTGAATCCAATAATCTAAGGTATTTGTCACCAAGATAGGTGTGAGCTACCGGCCAAGGATAGTAGGCCTTTATTTTGCTATCTATAACCTTTGAGGTTTCGTTCCAATCTACTCGTGCGTCTTCTTTTTTTATGATTTTGCTTTCTGTTACAAGACGCTCATCCTGCTGCTTTGTTTTTACATCGCCCTCAAAAAAAGGTGGGAGAAAGCTCTCAATCATCTCTCCAGCAAGAAGCGTGAGCTTCTCTGACAAAGTTTTTGTATTTTCGCCATTGATGCTAATAGATCGTTGTTCGTATACTGGTCCGGCATCAAGTTCTTTTGTCATCTGCATTAAACTAACGCCGGTTATCTTATCACCCTCTAGTATAGATGACTCTATTGGTGAAGGGCCCCTCCATCTTGGAAGAAGCGATGGGTGAATGTTGACATTATCCATACCAAAGCATTCAAAAAGCTTTTCAGACATGATCCTTCCGTAGGCGCATGAAATAAGTAAGTCATATTTTCTTTCTCCAAGCTTTGCTAAGAAATCATTATCGTTTGGGCTCTCTGGCATGAGAGTCTCAAGATTATTGCGCAATGCAAACTCAGCAAGCGGGTTGTTTTTTTGTTTCATCCCTCGGCCCTGCCTCTTCGGCGGCCTTGTTAAAACAGTGACTTTTTTATATTTCAAGCTTAGTAATTTTTTTAGCGGCTGAACCGAGAAAGCATCAGAGCCTGCATAAACAATTGTTTTATTTGGGTGCTTATTGTCCAAAATCAAACAATCCTCGCGGTTGTTCCTTCTATTGGCGGTTGGTTTTTTTTGTTTTTGGCAATTTTTTTTCTAAGTCTTTGTAGTTTAACGTCTGGCACATAATCAATAAAAAGCTTGCCGTCCAAGTGATCTATTTCATGTTGAACACATATTGACATCAGATCACTAAGGGCCTCTTCGTGCCTTTCTCCATTGAGATCTTGATACTCAAGCGTGATATTTTCATATCGTTTGACCGTTGTTCTGATTTCAGGAACAGAAAGACAGCCCTCGCTGCTATCGACTGAGCCCGCTGGCTCTTTTATTTCAGGGTTTACAAAAATACATGGGCTATCTCTGCTCTCAGAAACATCGACAACTATTAGCCGAATTATTTGGTTAACTTGAGGGGCAGCTAGCCCAATCCCGTTTGACTCATACATGATTTCTAACATCTTATCTGCTAATGTTTTCAGGTCCTGATTGAAACTTTCAACAGGCACAGATAAGCGGCGCAGCCTTTCATCTGGAAATTGTAAAATTTCTAAGTTCTCAAACATGCTAAACGCCATTAAATAAGGGAAATTTATCTTATCATGATGTTGTTGTTTTTTTCCAAAAATAGCTTTGATTATTGCTTGAAAAAATTTCACGAAAAATACGTTGACCTCCTGTCTTTTTTGATTCATGCTCGAGGTAAATTAATTCTTTTCTTTCAATGAACCAAAACATAAAAGAAGATTTTCTCGATATCCTACTGTATCTTTTCGAATACTACTCTGAAGACCCTATCAGGGAGTCTGAAACATCCTTTGAGATTCGTGATCACCTCATAGGCGCAGGCTTTCAGGATGATGCAATTGATCATGCGATGGACTGGGTTGAAATTTTCAAAAGCTCAACAGAAACACCGATGCTTCATAGTCCAAGCAGTTCATCGATAAGAATACTCAGTGATGATGAGAAAAGTTTGCTCGATACTGAATGCCAGAACTACATTACTCGTTTAGAGAAATTTGGCCTCCTTACCCCAGAAAAGCGTGAATTATTGATTGATAAGCTCACCTCGATAGGCTTTGAGCCCATGGACCTAGAGGTAGTAAAAGCATTAAGTATTTTGATGCTTTTTCAGGAGCCCTCGGTTGAAGTCAAGCTTCATGCTTATGAAAACGACGAAGCAATTGATTCGCCAAAAACATTGAATTAATAATTCTTTTGTATTTATAATCACTGCCTCACGAACCCTTGTTGTGATTATTTTTAATTCGTTATGAGTAAATTAGTAATCGTAGAATCGCCTGCTAAGGCAAAAACAATTCAGAAATATCTGGGTGGTGGCTATGCTGTTTTACCAACCATTGGCCACATCAGAGAACTCCCAAAAAAAGATGCTATTGATCCGAGTAATGGCTATTCAATGAAATATATTGTGAGTCCAGGCAAGGAAGATGCGGTAAAAAAAATTAAGGACGAAGCAAAGAATGTTGAGCAAGTGATTCTTGCTACAGACCCAGACAGAGAAGGGGAAGCCATTGCTTGGCATGTGGCAGACATTATTTCAAACGCTAAATTCGAACAACCAGAGATTAAGCGAGCTGTTTTTTATGAAATAAGCGAAAAAGCAGTCAAGGCTGCTGTCAACAGCCCTGGTGAAATAGCCATGGATCTGGTTCAATCCCAAGAAACCAGAAGGGCCCTTGATCGGCACTTTGGTTTCACTTTGTCACCATTGTTGTGGCGACTATTTCCTAGCAATAATCATTCTGCGGGAAGGGTGCAGAGTCCCGCATTAAGGATGATTGTAGAGCGTGAAAGAGAAATTGAGGCCTTTGTACCACAAGAGTACTGGACCATTTCAGCAAAACTAGAAAAAGATGGAGAATATGAAGCCAAACTATCAGTTTTTAAACAAGAGCCTGTAAAAAAGTTCACGTTTGACTCAACTACACTTGTTGAGGAGGCAAGCAAAGGCTTGGAAGAACAATGCAAGAAAGGGCTTATCGCGAAGTCTATCTCTAAAAAAACCATTAAGCGCTCACCAAGGGAGCCATTTAGAACGTCTGTGCTCCAACAGCAAGCATCCAATAGGTTTGGTTTCACGCCAAAAAGAACCATGCAGATCGCGCAATCACTCTATGCGCGCGAGGGTGGCGGGCTAATCACCTATATTAGAACAGACTCAATTGAAATAGATGAAGGAAAGGTGCCTGCTGTAAGGTCTCAGGTAACAAGTATGTTCGGTAAAGACTTTGTCCAACCTAGAAACTTCAAAAACAAGAAAGAGGCTAAGAATATTCAAGAGGCCCATGGTGCAATAACCCCTGTTGACATAAGCCTTGTCCCAGCTGATGTCAAAAAGATTTTGAAAGATGATGAGTTCAAACTCTATCGACTAATCTGGCAAAGAACTATTGCCTCCCAAATGAAGGATGCAATCTTTGAAAGAACATCTATCGAGTTCGTGCCTACTGGCGATGAGAGCTTGGCAACATTTTCTTTTTCTGACCAGGAACTTATTTTTAGTGGTTATTTAGAAGCAACGCAAGAAGAGGTTACTAACAATAAGCCACCTTTGATCAATGAGAATGATGCCATTGGATTTAAGGAGCTTGTAAAAATCCAGCATTTTACCGATCCGCCTCCTCGCTATAATGACGCGAGCATGATTAAGGCCCTTGAGGAAAAAGGTATTGGAAGGCCCTCAACATACGCAGATATACTCTCCAAGCTCACAGACAGAAAGTATATCTGGCTTAAACAAAAAAGATACGAGCCATCAGATATGGGTCGTCTTGTGAGCAATTTTTTGAATGAACGCTTCGGTGGATATATCAGTGATGAGTTTACTTCGAATATGGAAAACAATTTGGATGAAATTTCAAGCGGACAAAGAAGCAAACAAGATGTTCTAAATGCCTTTTGGTCTCCATTAATAGATGCTGTAGATGAAGTTAGCGGTGTGGTTACAAGAAAAGATGTAAACCCACAAAGACCGCTGGGTAGCCATCCAGAAACAGGTCGCCCAGTATTCGCAAGAATGACAAAAAATGGTCCTGCGGTTCAGGTGGGCGACATGGAAAAAGATGAGAAGCTTGAGTGGGCAGCTATAAAAGAGGGGCAGTCACTTTTTTCAATCAACCTCGAAACAGCTTGTGAGCTTCTAAACAAACCAAGCGAGAATATACTTGGCTACCACCCAGAGACCAACGAACCTGTGATCGTTAGAGAAGCAAGATATGGTCCGACTGTTCAGCTTGGTTCAAAAGATGATGGCAATAAACCAAGATATGTGGGCCTGCTTAAAACAGACACGATAGAAGAGATGACTTTTGAAAGAGCTTTGGATTACTTGAGCCTTCCAAAAGAGTTGGGCGTTGACCCTGACTCTGGAGAAAAAATTCTTGTCACCATTGGTCCATATGGTCCTTATTATAAACGTGGCTCCAAAAACTTTAGAGGAAGAAAAGGCCTGGACCCTTTTTCTGTTGGCCTTGAAGAAGCTCTCTCAAGCATATCGAGCTCAAAAGGATCTGGAGCGCTTAAAGCCTTTGATGACAGCCCTGTTAAAATTGTAGATGGGAGATGGGGCGCCTATGTAACAGATGGTAAAAAGAATGCTTCGATACCAAAAGACAAGGACCCTGAGAGTCTGGAGCTACAAGACTGTCTCGAACTGTTAGAAAAGGCTCCTGCCAAAAAAAGAGGTAAGAGAAAATCAAAGAAAACAACCAAGTAGTCAACGCTCTTGGGTCGGGAGGCGTGATCGCTTACCCAACTGATACAGTTTATGGCCTGGGTTGTGACCCAAAAAATAAAGCGGCGGTAGAAAGGCTTCTAGAAATAAAAAAAAGGCCTGTGGACATGGGTTTAATCTTGTTAGGCAGCTCCATAGATGGGGTTGAGGAATGGCTTGATATTAACAAGCAACAAAAAACGGTAATTGAAAACGAAAACAATGTCCCAACGACCTATTTGGTTCCAAAAACAAAACATGCTCCGCCTTGGATTTCAGGAAAACATCCTTCCATCGCCATAAGGATCACAAAAAAAAGCCCTGTTCCGCTTTTACACTCTGTTTTAGAATCGCCAATTGTTTCTACGAGTGCCAATTTTCATGGTGGCCCTGAGTTGAAATCCTTTGCGGAGGTTGAAAATGAGCTTTCTGGCATTGTTGACTTTATACTCGAAGGTCCCTCAGATGCAAACGCAAAACCTTCAAGAATTGTTGATATACTTACAAACGAAATAATTCGTGGTTAGCGATACACCAACAAGTGGATAAATATGCGGTAATAGGAAACCCCATTGGGCACAGTAAGTCGCCCAAAATTCATCGCTTATTTGGCGAACAGCTTGGCCATAAGATCTCTTACGGAAAGCTCGAGGCAACAGAAAACACTTTTTTTGCTGTTGTTGAAGAGTTTTTTCGATCTGGTGGCAAGGGCATCAATGTAACCCTTCCTTTCAAGGGTTTAGCATATGAGTTTTCAGATGTGCTTGGCTCACAAGCAAAAAACTGTGGTGCTGTTAATACGCTTTCTTTTTCTGAGGACGGTCGTGTTTATGGGGAGAGCACTGATGGCATTGGGCTGATCAGAGACCTAAGCAATAACAACATAAATATCGAAGGTCGCTCAATTCTTCTGATTGGCGCAGGAGGGACCACCAAGAGCATATTGCCCTCTATTATTGACATGAACCCTAAAAACATAACCCTAACCAATAGAACAGAGAAAAAAGCCGAGTCATTGAGGGACACTTTTTCACACCTTTTCCAAATTGATTCCGTTTCAGGCGAAAACATCGATAGAAATTATGATTTGGTCATAAATACGACGTCTTCACAATTATCAAACACTGTGCCCTCTGTCAGCGCAATTGCAATAAAAGGGGCCCATTCATATGATGTCAATTATTCTTACCAACCAACACTCTTTCAAAATTGGTCAAGCGAAAACGGTTCAAGATCTGCCTTGCAAGGATGGGGAATGCTCGTAGAACAAGCTGCTGAGTCTTTTTCTATCTGGAGAGGAGTTCACCCAGAAACAGTTGTTGTGGTTAATCGTCTTCAGTCAGAAGTGGAAAACTAATCGCACCATACATCGTAAATAGTGGAATAATTTGCTGCTTGTTGTGAATAAAATGCGGCAGCCTCATAGAGATCCTTATTCTCATTGTCCTTCTCTATCTCTTTCCAATAATAATCTGCAACCATCAAAAGCTCAGCGATACCATTCTTAAGCTCATTGCATTCCTGCTTGTTCATAAATGTTGTTTCGCTTTTATGCTCATCAGCACTCGCCATTGGCACAGCAAAAAAAATCATCGCAAAGATAATCAGTTTCTTCATCGTTTCCTCCTTATTCTTGGTTCGCTAAGAAAGCTTCAAGGTCGTCAAATCCGCCCACATGTTTTCCATCAACTGCAATTTGTGGAAATGTTCTCGCTCCAGGGAACTTTTCTAAGATAAATTGCATTTCGAAATCTTTGCCGAGCTCTTGGTAAGTATACTCGATGCCTTTCTGGGAGCATAACATCTTTGCTTTTTCACAATGTATGCAATCGGTTTTTCCAAAAATTTCTGCTTTCATGTTTTTATTGTTTGGGTTTTTATCAAACAAATATAGATGTTTTTTAATAAAATTTCATTACATTCACATACAAATGGTTTACATTCATTTTTATGAAGATTGCAAGCTGGAATGTCAATGGAATCAGAGCAAGAATCGATCATGTGGTTACTTGGATCGAAGACAATCAACCCGATGTGCTCGCCCTGCAAGAGACAAAAGTTGTGGATGAGCTTTTTCCTTATGATGCTTTTGAGACTTTGTCCTATTCTGTTGAAGCCTTTGGTCAAAAATCATACAACGGCGTCGCCAACATAATAAAAAATGGGTCGGCAAAGACAAGTAAAGGAATCAGAGGTTTTGATGACCCACAAACGAGGGTGGTATCGACCACACATGAAGACATTAGGGTGGTTAACGTATATGTTCCAAACGGGCAAGCCGTTGGCTCCGAGAAGTTTGCTTACAAGCTTGATTGGTTAGAGCATTTAAAAAAAATGCTCAATGACGATTTAAAAAAATATCCTAAGATGGTTGTGCTTGGTGATTTTAACATAGCTCCTTGTGATGAAGATGTACATGATCCTGAAAAATGGAGAGATAAAATTTTATGTAGCGATCAAGAACGAACAATGTTTGAACAAATCCTTTCTATGGGTTTTCATGATAGTTTTCGATTGTTTGAGAAAGGCGCTGGGTTTCATAGCTGGTGGGATTATAGAACTGCAGCATACACCAAGGANCTTGGTCTGAGAATCGACTTGTTACTCGTCTCGGATGAGCTCAAACCTCTTTGTAAAAAAAGCTATATTGATGAAAAACCAAGGTGGCTNGAAAANCCCTCAGACCACACTCCGGTGGTTGTNGAGCTTGGCTGATTGTTCACAAACATTGGTTTAGTTTTTCTACCAGCAAATCTGCGTGTTCTTTTTTAAATGTCATTGAAGGCCTTAGTTTTATCACGCTATTTGTTGGTCCTGTTTTGCCGACTAAAACACCTTGACGCATCATCTCTTCCATTGTTTTTGCTGTCTTTGATGGGTCATCAAGCTCGATNCCTAAAAACAAGCCTTTCCCCCTAATCTCGACAACGCTTTTCTTATTTTGCAAGGTGTTCCTAAGTTGTTTTTTCAAGTAGTCTCCAACCTGTCCGGCCTGATCTATGAGGCTGTCTTNTTCNATAATATCTAAAACTGAAAGCGCTGCTGCTGCTGACACAGGNTTTCCNNCAAATGTATTAAAGTAAGAGTTGCCATTGTATGCCTGATCTAAGGACTCAATGAGCTCTCTGTGTGTAAGNAAAGCCGATACTGGGTGGCCGTTTCCCATTGGTTTGCCCATGGTTACGATGTCTGGAACCACTGCATCGTCCTGATAGGCCCACATTTGGTCACCAAGCCTGCCAAAACCTGACTGAACTTCATCTGCAATAACAACCCCACCAAAGCTTCTTATCTCTTTGTAAATTTTTTTTAAAAAGCCGTTTGGTATCTCATAAATCCCGTCACTACTAAAAACGCTGTCAGCAATGAAGCAAGCAACGCCATGTCTGCTGCTGGCAAGGATTTCTGCCTCTTCCCTTAGTTTTTTTATATAAGCGCTTTCGTTTTCTATAAAGCCTCTGGGTCCTGGGATTGTTTTTATCCAATCTTTTCTCTGCTCTTTCGGGCAATCTTCTGGGCTTAGTTGAAAAATCTCTGTGGTGTTTCCATGGTATGCGTTTGAAAGAACAATACATCCTTGGTGTTTTGTATGCGCCTTTGCGAGCTGAACCGCCAAATCGTTTGCTTCGCTACCTGAACAACAGAAATAGGCTACATCTAAGCCCTCTTCCATGGTTGCTGCCAGTCTCTCGGCCAATAAAATAATTTTTTCGTGAAGGTATCTGGTGTTTGTATTGAGTGTTTTGCTTTGTTCGGTTATTGCATTCACAACCCTGGGATTGGAGTGACCGACATGTGCCACATTGTTATAAACGTCTAAAAACCTTTTGCCCTTCTCATCGATCAACCAAACATCTTCGCCTTTGATTATATGAAGCGGTTTTTCATAAAAATATTTGGAGCCGTTTCCAAGGTGCTTCTTTCTCCTGCTTAATATACTCATTTTTTCAAATCAGGCCAGAAGGTCGACAAGTTGGGTTCCGGTTTTTTCAATTTCTTCTTCATTTATTTCTTTAAAAATGGACCACGTGTGGTCAATATTTCCAAGAATGTATTCTTTGTTTTCTGGGTGTTTGCTTGCTCTCCACTCGGATATGATTAGAGACATTGCAATTCTGTTGTATGCCAACATCGGCAACAACACAACCTCACTTTCTAAAAGGTTATTTTCACTGTGGTAGCCAAGCAAGAGGTTTTTTGAGCCTCTATAAAGCGATTCAACCTTTATTATTTCATATGCACAAGCTACAGCTAAGTCATTTATCAGGGGTGCGTAGAGCATATCACCAAAATCTATCATTCCAACCACAGAGCTTGGGTCTTCATTGGAAACCAAAACATTGTCCGGGTTCATGTCATTATGAATGATTTGTTTTCTTTGTTCTGATAAAAGCTCTTTTGTATTGTTTTGATAGTACAAAAGTGCAAGCTCAGCCATTTTTCTTTTCTGCTCATCTTGTATACCGCCCAAAACATCAAAAAGGCTTTCGGTTTTACCAACATCCCAAAGGAGTGGATGATTTTGGTTAGGGTGTGAAAATCCATCTAGCCCGTTACCAAGCTTTGCCAAAAAATTACCCATGGATAGGTGCAGCATTTTTGGGTCTATAATCACTGCTCTGATATCATCCAAAGGGATGCCTTCTAAATAAGTGACCATTCTCACAAAACAGTCTTCGCCGCCCACATTCTTTGTAACAAGGTATTCGCCATCAATGTTCTTTTTTGCCCTTGGCAAATTTAGGCTTGTTGTTTTTTGTAGGTGAAGGAGCGCCTCAGTCTGAAACTCCAGGACGCCCCTTTCCTCTTTATGGTTTGAAATTTTCAGAATTGCTTTCTCTTGATTTGCTGAGATTAGGAAGTTGCGGTCTCTTTCACTCACCAATGGTGTGGCAATTGAGTTTTGATCCAGCTGCATCCACTCCTTCGCTAAATCAAGGGCAGTCTTGCTTTCACAAGTTGGTGCTGGGTGCTCGAGTACTGGAAAAGAAAAATTACTCTTCATGTTCTCTCTATTTCTTGCCACATTTCTTCTATCCATTTTTTTATTGTCAATGCTTCTTCCCATCGATCTGATAATTCTAACTGAGCTGCATCTGTTATTGCATAACTTGTTGGTGGTCCCAGCTCACATAGAAACCTCACTGTTGAATCTTTTGTTTGTCGTTTTTGCCATTGCTCCAGACCGTACTTCCACCAACCTTTGAAAATAGATACCCATTCTTTATGTTGTGGAAAGTCTATCTGAACCTGTATTTGCCCTCTTGATGCAACCCTGCCCTGAAAACAGTCTGATCGGTTGAGTATTGTTTCTATATGCTTCTTATCTCGGTTGTTTATCGGCGTCCACATCTCTCTGTCCACCACGAAGTGTGACAAATCTGCTGTTAACCTCATTTCAGGAACTTCTTCGATTAGTTGGAGCGTGTAATAAAGATCGTTCAATAAACTGTCTCTATGGGTCTCAAATAATATCTGAACCCCCTCTTTGTCAGCTTCCTCCATCCAGTCATAAACCAATGGTATTGCGTCTTTATAATCAATTGGCATAACGCCGCCAATAATGTTTACAAAGCATGCATCAAACTCTTTAGCCAATCTCAACAGCGGCAAAAGATCTTCTTTAGAATAAGGAAAAGCATTGACCATGCATCCCAAATTATTCTCAACAAAATAATGCTTTTTTTTCTGGAACTCTTTAATCTCATGGGCCGCTAAGTCGATCGTGGCTCCAGCAAAGCCCCCGCCTTTTATTTTTTGAAAGTTCTGTTCATCTGAGGGCTCTTGTTTTGTCGGGTGCCTTTGCTCCATCCCCCAGAGAGACTGGTAGACCTCTAGACTATGCACCCAGATGCTCCTTAACGCCTGTTTCAATAAGCATTTCCTCCAACTCCTGATCACGAGAAATTGATTTATAGTGCTCCATGAGCAAACTGAATGATTTTGCATGAAACTTCTGCACAGAAGTTACTTTATGCTCAAAAGGTCTTCCTTTTAAGGTTATTGAAACCTTGTCTTTATTGTTTTTAACTGCCTCATTGTTTGCCCTGACCCAGGGCAAAAAAGTTTCTGCAACCTCTTCCTTTATCAAAGGTAAAAGCGTTGGCTTTAAGTCGTGCCATGTTTCAAAATCGCCCATTTCTTTTGGGTCTTCCATCCTTTCAATCCAGTTATTCAATTTGGGCACATGCTTCTGAATAAGTTCGCGTGCGGTGACATCATTGTTGGCATTATAAATATGGCCCCACAAAGCAAAATCTGCAATAGAGGGTTTGCTTCCAAATATGTATGGTCTTGCCTCTAAGTGCTTATCGAGAAGCTCTATTAAGTTTTTGAATGACTCTTCTATTGGTATTCTGGTTATTTCATTTGATCCAACCACCCAGAGCCTTTTTGACATCCTGGCCTTAAAGGTATTGGTTGCTTTGTTTAAGAAAAATGTTCTAAGCCAAGCAATTTGCTGGATTGTTTGTGGGACATAAAGTTTTGCAAACCTTTTGCCGGCGGCATCCAAATTCTCTTCATAATGCCACCGAAAATGACACATGTGTTTAACGGCCCACTCATCTGCATACTCTTCTACCAGTCTTGATAAGAGAGACAGGACAGGCTCTTCTGGAACAACTGGTTTTTTTATGAACTCTTTTTCCATCTTTAGAATAATTGGTGTTGAGTCTTGGAGGACCTCTCCATCTGGACACAGAACCAAAGGAATGATTTGAATTTTTGCAAGTTTATTGAACGTTTTTTGAGTTTTTAGGTTTCTTTCTATCCACTCGTGCTCAATGTTTTTGTACCTAAAATATGACCTTATCTTCACAGAATAGGGTGAGAGATCGTTCCCATAGATTGTGTATTTTTCTGTCACTTATTTTCTCTGATCAGCCTTTTTCCCGTGTAAGACATTATAGGATTAAAATGGAGTCTTGACATATCAGCGCTTCACACTTTGACAGCTCTTTCTGTTCTAAAGAATACAAAAAAGAACCATGTTGAGAGCGCCGAAAGTAAGTGCCATGCTGCATGTGGCTGGAACCATGAGTCGGGATAGCACAACAAGTCTGACCACTGGTTAAGCCAAATTGTAAAGGCTGTAACATAGGTCACAACACCCAGATAGAACCATGGGTTATATGTTCTTTCNGTGTCTGGGGCTTGTTTTGAAAAAATTGCTGGGACCCAAAAAAGAATGGTCCACCAATATGTCTCTGGATCCTGAAGGATCTCCGTTGGCATTATTCCAAAAGCGGCTGCAACGATAAAGCCCACAAACCCTGATGCCCATCTAAATGTTGGCGACCAAAACCTGTGCAAAGACTCAGAGATAACCCAAAGCCCAATTGAAAGGCCAAAAAGGTCTAGTCCGATACCAAGCCCGTCACCAAAAATCCATCGGGTAACAGCATAGGCAATCACCACCAAGACATAAACTTGTACAAAGCCTTTCTCGCTCCAGCCGCCCATGCATTTGAGATTATAGATCCAAGGAAAAACAATAAACATCACCATACTAAGGTTGTCTGCCCACTGGCCCCACTCGGTGTGTGTACCATGCATTAGCATTGATCCTGGCCCCAAGTAAATAACCGCCGCGGCAAAAACACCTGATGTTTTATTTACCCCGTAAAACCTTTGGTTATCCCTTGTTTTCTCATCAGACAAGACTTTAAACATGAGCAAACCAGAAACCATGAATCCAAGATTGCTGAGTGCGTTCGCAGGTTCTCTGAATATTCCATCCACTATTCTTTCACACCATCTTGAAATGCCCCCGATGGAAAGGCCTGGCTCAATAGATAGCATATAACCCATTGATGCGAGAAAAATATATCCGAATAAAAAAGAGATGCTGATTATAAACGCTGTATGAAAAGGGTTTATTTTGTAGTTGTTCAATTGTCTTCCCCTAGCTTTGTAATTGGATTGTTACTTTAAGTATTTTTTTGTGTTTACTTTTCCTAGCTCGACACCCCACTGGTCAAATGCATTGACGTTCCAAAGAAGGCTATTAAGTATGGTTTTATTCTCCCATGTAGCAATTAGGTTGCCTACTGTCCTAGGTGATATGCTTTCCATTTCTATGGTGGTGAAGCGCCTTGTACTTAACTGTTTATGTGGTGGGACATTGGTTTTTGTTCCTTCTGATAAACTATGTATTTGCCCTTGGTATTGTGCCGTGTTGAGTTTCTTTTCATTCTCTCTTGAGGCCAGAAAGTATAGGTTCATGTCTTTTGTACCCTGAAAGATTTGCTGGTAAAAAGAGTGCTGCGATACCGGACCGTAACCACCCCAAACAATTGGGCTTGTTTGATAATCTATATTATTCCCGTTTTGATCTACTCGTTTACCGTTTGACTCCATCTCAAGCTGTTGAGCGTACTTATAAAAACCTCTGAGTGGCCAATCATATGCGAGGATTGCTGTNGTTTCATTGTCCAAAATNTTGTTGTGTAGAATGTCTTGGGCAGACATATAAACACTTGCAGGAGTGTTTAGTGTTCTGGTGCTTAAAAGGCTTTCGTCTGCCTCTCGTCCTCCCAAATAGAACTCTTCTATGGATTGTTCGCCCAACTGTATCAAGAAAAGCAGGTTGATTGGAGACCAAATCGAAAACCTGCCTCCGGTTGCCCCACTAAAGGTCAGTATATTTTTGTGTGATACGCCGAAGGCTTCTGCTCCAGCGATGTTTGATGTAATTGCATATGTATTTTGCATGTGTGCTTTTTGGGTCACCAGCTCAAATGATTTTAATGTCTCTATGGTGGAAAAAGATTTTGACGCCAAGATAAAAGCGCATGCATCAAGGTTTAAGCCTTTTGTTTTAAATTCAGCCTCCAGTGGATCGCTTCCAGTTATAAAAACGATTTTTTTGTTTTTGCTATAGCAGAGCGCTTGTTGAATTAGCTCGGGTCCAAGTTGTGAGCCGCCGATACCAAAAAAGATGATTGCTTCATATTCTTGCTTATTGATATGTTCGCTCAGAACCAACGCCCTCTCTTGTTCATCTAAAACACTTTGCTCTCTAGCGATGCCTTCTTTTCTGTAACCAAAGTGGTCAACTGGTCTGTTTTCTGTTGTGTTTGCTTGTTCTCCGGAATAAATTGCGTCAAACCTTTCAATGACTTTTGCTTCTTTTACATACTCTATAAATGAATCAAGATATGCCTCAGAGAAGCGCTGACCACTAAAATCAAATGTTAGCCCCCCTGTTTTTTTTGTCATTACGACATCGCCCGGTTCGGCGTTTTTTTTATCATCAACTAAGTTTTTAAATGCTGGCATCTATTTTTTATTTTTAGGTTTTATCATTAGCTTAATCTTTTCTATAAAGTCTGGCCCAAGCAATATGCTGCCCGCTACAAAGGTTATCCAGCTTACACCATATAAACCAGCTCCTATGCCGAACTTTTCTGCAGTCGTCCATTCTGCGTCAGCTGCAATAAAGATCAACAATGCATATACCAGCCAAGAGCCAAAAAATAAAATACTGCCAAGAACCTTCCTTATGCTCATTTCCAGTCTCTGAGGTTTGTTTGAATATTTTCAATTGCCTCGGGAGTGATCTTGCTTTCTGCTTCGATTAGCTTTTTTCCCAACATAAATGTTTTTTGGTCGTTNACACATTCTACAGCCNTCAGCCTGTTGTTTTTAAAATGACATACNGAAAACTTGCAGTCATTTTTATTGCCTCTGGTCACCAAAAAATCGCTGTCTTGTGATAGCCCTGCAATTTGGATTTTTAAATCATATTGGTCTGACCAAAACCATGGGATTGATTTATAAGCAGTTGGCGCCCCCATGATTGATGCGGAAACAATTGCAGCTTGATCAATTGCGTTTTGAACAGATTCCAGTCGTTGCCTTGAATCATACCTAGAAAAATAATAGCTTACACAATCTCCTGCGGCATAAATATTTTCTTCGCTGGTTAGGCAAGTCTCGTCAACTAAAATGCCGTTGCTGCAGTCAATTCCAGCCTCTTGTGCTATTTCACAAGCGGCATGCACGCCTGCGCCAATAACGACAAAATCAGGGTCTGAAATTTGTCCGTCATCAAGAATGATTCTTGTTTTATTTTCTGTCAAAATCTTTTGTACCCGTGACCCTAGTTTGAACTCCACACCCATTTTCTCATGGTAGTTCTTTATGAAGCTTGCAATTTCATCGCTTGCTGATCTTTGCATAATTCTTTTTTCTGCCTCAAACACAGTTGTTTTCAGATCCATTTTTTTTGCTGTTGCTGCTACCTCTAGACCTATATACCCAGCCCCAACAATCCCTATACTTTTATGTTCTTCGAGTCTTTTTTTCAGCTTTACTGCTTTGGAAATGGAGTTAAGATAAATAATCTTTTCGTCCTCTTCTGGGGTTATTTTGTTGAGCTTGCTTCCTGTTGCAATAACAAGCTTCTTATATTTTATTTCGCCCCCATTCTCTAAAATGACCTTTTGTTTTTTTATTTCTATCCTTACTGCACGGCTTTCTAGAAAAACCTTTATCTTGTTTTTTTCATAGTAGCTTTCTGACTTAAAAAATAGATTTTCTTGTTTTAAATCGCCAGTCAGAAAGCCTTTTGAAAGAGGTGGTCTTTGATAAGGGTGGTGTGTTTCTTCTGTGATGATCGCAATACTGCCTTCATACTTGTGTTTTCTTAGGTTTATTGCAGTCATGCTTCCTGCCTGTCCTCCGCCTATGATTAGGATGTCAACCATCATTGAGAAAACCTTTCATAAAGAGTGAAAAGACCATGAAAAAACCAAACTGTTACTGCGCCCCACCAAAGCATAAAAAACCAATCATTTTTATCTGTTCCATTCCAAGCAAGCCACTTAAATACAAACCCTTCGATAAAAAGATCAAAGGATAAAATCACAAAGAAACCAAACGCCCAAACCAAAAATACATTTCTTGTAATGGTTATTTTCTCAAGTCCAAGTTTATTTTTAGGTCGTGTTTTTGTTTGCCTCATTGTTTGCAATTTGTGTTGGGCTTGTCAAGCGGGTTGGTAACGCTGGTTTATTTTTTTAGAAGTGGATTTATTTTATCTATTAGGCCTGAAAGCTCTGGTTTATTTTCGGTAATTTCCTCTATGGAGAGGCCTTCAAGTTCATGAGGGAAAACAAGCCATTGGTCTGTTTCATGCAAAAAATAGTCTGGTGTTCTACTTGTCTCATTGTTATTTGGTTTGAAATATGGAGTGGCCACCTTTATTTCTGGTGTGTTTTTTTTACATGCTTTTTTTAAGTCATTGATTATTTGTTCTATCGAAACTCCTGTATCGTGAACGTCGTCGACTATTAGCAAGGAGTCTTCTGATTCTATCTTCTTGATTACATAATTTAATCCATAAACCTCTACGCTCTTTTTTCGTTCTGCCACCCCTGAGTAATGAGATGTCCTAATGGCTATATGATCTGATTTAACCCCAAGCACATCTAAAAACTCTTGCACAGCAATCCCAATTGGAGCACCTCCTCGCCAAACACCTACGATATAGTTGGGCCTAAAGCCGCTCTCATAAACCCTCCAGGCGAGCTCAAAAGAGTCTCTTAAGAGCTGTTGAGATTGGATAAAGTGTTTTTCCATGGGTTTTTTCATATCCACAGGCTTATTTATGCCTGGAGGTATTTCTGTTGTTTTAGAACTGCGTGACAAACCTTAGCATTATTTGTCTTGGTGCTATCAGCTCATCTCCTGTTGCGCCAACACCAAAAACGTCGGTAAATCTGGCATTAATTCCATCTTGGTCAAAAAGGTTTTTGCCAATAATTTCAAAATGCTGATTCTCTGCGCTTGAAGGATAAAAGCCAAGCATGATATCAAGCACGTCATAGTTCGGGACAATGTCTGTTTGTGAGTTGTTAAAGATTCTATGCTTAAAGCCTCCGCGATAAGTGTACTGAAGCACTCCTTTTAGCTCACCCCAGTTCTGCTCATTAGTCCAGTTGAGTGCAATATTTCCAGTAAAACTAGGGGTCTTGGCCAACTCATTGCCTCTGACATTCTGTATTCTTCCGGCGCGTGCAATCTGTACTTCATTGCTAAAAAGGCCAATACCTTGTGCAAGCAATGCGTTGGTTGCTGCCTCAGACTCAACATTATCTAATGCCAAGTGGTCTGCTGTAATTTCAGTATCCAACCAGGACATTCTCAAATCCAAAATAACAGAATCAGACAAGAATGTTGATAGCTCAAGCTCTGCTCCATATATCTCTGAATCTGGAATATTTCCCACTCCTCCTTCAAAGACCTCTGGGTCAGTGGCTTGGTATTGGAGTCCTTCGTAATTGTAAAAGAAAGCCGCCGCGTTTAGTCTGGCTCTGCCGTCTGCAAGGTCAGTTTTGAGCCCGACCTCAAAAGCATCTACAATTTCTTCTTGGAATGTTGGCAACACAACTATTTGTGCAACCTCATCCTCCCTGCCATAAGTTAGGTTCGAGCCTCCTGGTTTATAGCCTCTTGTGAAGGAACCATAAACCATTGTGTTGTCATCGATGTCTTTTTCTACAACGAATCTGCCTGTTACTTTGTTGCCATCTGTTTCAAGGATGTCTGTGCCTGACCGCCCATAGAAGTTTGTAACGGCACTATATACCTCGTCTTTTGTGTGTCTTAATCCAAATACGGTTCTAAGTGTGTCGCTGTGGTTCCATGTTCCTTGTCCATAAAACGATGTTGAGTCTCTTTCTGGTTTTGAATTTGTGATAAAACCAAAATCACCACTATAGCTATAAACATCGTTAATTGTGAATGGGTCAAAAACACCATCAAATCCAAAATCTAGTCTTTCCAATATGCTGATTTCTATTTCTGTGTTTAGGTAGAAGAAGCCTGCAACCCAATCGAGCTTTCCAAACATTGGCTCTGATGACACCAGGTTAATTTCTTGAGTAATTGTTTTTTGTTTATTTGTCTCTGGGTCGTATTCACTTGGTAGCAATGCAAATGGGGGCAAATAGTCTAGATCATTTCTATCGTTATCTCTTCTTACAAGGATGTCGTCAACCTGGTAACTTGTTAGAGATTTGATGCTATAGTTTTCACGGTCCCACTCAAGTACAGCACTAAACAGTTTTGCATCTAACTTGTGTTCTGTTAGTGAGTTCTGTCGAAGTTGTCTTGGGTCTGGTGTTGGGTCAATAATTCCTTTTTGAGCCGCTCCATTTCTGTCTTCATCAAAAATTTGTGCCATGAAGTTTGCCCTAAAAGTATCAGATGGTTCATAACTTAGGCGAACCCTTGCAGAAACACTGTTTGCGTCATCCAGGTCTTGGCCATTTGTTAGGTTTTCAGTGAAGCCGTCTCTCTTGTTTGAAATGAAGGAGGCGCGCATTGCTAAATTATCAGTAATAGGTTTGTTGATGAAGGCTCTGGTTTTTAACAGCCCATGATTACCTACAGTTAGGTCGGCTGAACCATAGGTTTCATCGGTTGTCGGTGCCTGAGTTATAACGTTAATTGCGCCGCCTGTAGAGTTCTGCCCAAACAAGGTTCCTTGAGGACCCCTTAAAACCTCCACCCTCTCGAGGTCAAGAAAATCTGTTTGCAGTGAGTATGGAGATGCAACATAAATACCGTCTAAGTGGTAAGAGACCGATGGTGTTGCGATTGCATTTTGGTTGGTCTCATACCCAACCCCTCTTATGGTTATGACAGTTTTAAAGCCTTCATTTTTAGCAACATTTACGCCTGGTGCGATAGCGCTAAGGTCGACAAAGTTTGAAATCTGTCTGTTATCAAGGTCTATTCCGCTTAACACTGTTACAGCCTGAGAGAGGTCCTGAAGGCTCTCGCTTCTTTTTTCTGCTGTAACAATAATCTCTTCAAACATTGAATTACTGCTCTGTGAAATGGTTGTAAGCCCGCCTGATGTTGATGATGGCATTTCTTTAATTGAGCTCTCATTTGCAACTTGTCCGGGTTCCTCGAACGGTGTTGCACTCTCTTCGCCTTCTGATGCAACAACGTTAAGCCCGAAAGTTGTGAAAAACATTAGTGTGATTAATTTAAAGTAAAGTGTTTTGTATATTGGGTTATTTATATTTGTCATTTCATTACCTTTTTTTGCCCCCCTTTCAATTAGGGCAGTTAAATTAAGTTGATAATAGAAGAACTAATCATGAGATAAACGACTTCGTTTCTTCAGCTTCCGCTTACTTGCGTCTCACAATGGTTTTGAACCAAATGTATGTTTTGCGAGTTGTAGGAATTAACCAACATACCTAATAATACTAAGGATCAAAAATCCATTCAATCGATCTTTATTTTTAAAGCCTTATATTTTCTCAGAAAAGAAAGATATAATTTTGAAAACAACTAGGGGCACCCTTTTGACAGCAAAAAACATGGATGAATTGGTCTCTCTCTGTAAAAGGAGGGGTTTTGTATTTCAGTCCGGCGAGGTCTATGGTGGCTTACAGGGTGTTTATGATTACGGTCCGTTGGGTGTTGAGCTTAAGAACAACTTAAAAAACTCCTGGTGGAGCGCCATGGTGTTTGAGCGAGATGATGTTGAAGGCCTTGATGCATCTATATTGTCAAAACAAGAGTTGTTTAAGTACTCTGGGCATGAGGAAACCTTTTCTGATCCCCTGGTTGACTGTAAGTCATGTAAATCTAGGTGGCGTGAGGACCTTGTTGTCGATGGAAAATGTCCTGGTTGTGGTTCAACCGAATTAACAGAGCCAAGGCCATTTAATCTAATGTTCAAGACAGCTGTAGGACCAGTTCAAAACGATGAAAACTTTGCATATCTTAGGCCAGAAACAGCGCAGCATATTTTTTCAAGTTTTAAAAATGTTCAAGACTCCACATCAAGGCAAATACCATTTGGTATAGCTCAAATTGGTAAAGCTTTTAGAAACGAAATAACTCCGAGAAATTTTATATTTAGGTTGCGAGAGTTTGAGCAAATGGAGTTGGAATATTTTGTCAAGCCAGGGGAAGATGAGGCTGCTCTAGAGTATTGGCAAAAAGAAAGGTTAGATTGGTGGGAGCTTCAAGGAATTGATCCTTCAAATATTGAAATCTATGACGTGCCCGAAAAGGAGCTTGCACATTATTCCAAAAAGACTATTGATATCATGTACCGATTCCCACATGGTCTTGAGGAGCTAGAGGGCATTGCCAACAGAACAGATTTTGATCTTGGTTCACACACAAAAAACCAGAAGGACTTATCCCTAAGCTCGTTTGTTACTCAAAACGAGGAGTCAACCATGCGCCTTGCGGTACATGACCTTGAAGCCAANGAATGGTATGTGCCATATGTTATAGAGCCTTCTGCAGGGGTAGACAGGGGTGTTTTGGCAATCTTAAATGAGGCGTACACACATGAAGATATTGGTGAGGGCAAGGAGAGGGTTGTGCTAAAACTTAAGCCACACTTGTCTCCTATTAAGGCTGCTGTAATACCGCTTAAGAAAAACAATACTGAGCTTGTGTCGATGGCAAAAGAGATAAAACAATCACTTCAATCACTCGGCTTGGGCAGGGTGTTTTTAGAAAACACTGGAAACATTGGTAAGGCTTATAGAAGACACGATGAGGTTGGCACCCCTATTTGTATTACTGTTGATTTTGATAGTCTTGAAAACAAAACGGTTACCATAAGAGACAGGGACACAATGGAACAAAGTAGGGTAGATATTTCTGAACTACAGCAATCCTATGTCAGTGTTTTAAAGTAGTATTTAAATGGTCTATATCAGATCGATTTCGTATACGACATTAATGTTTTTTAGTTTTATGGTGCTTGCATCATTGGCGTTGGTTCCTTTTCTTGGTGATAAACAACGCTGGAATATAGCGAAGTCTTGGGCTGTTTTGAACCTTTGGTTATGCAAGCACATATGTGGACTTACCTATAAGATTAAGGGATTAGAAAACACACCAAAAGATAAGTGTGTGATATTTGTTAAGCACTCATCTGTATATGAAATTTTTATTTTACTGAAATATTTTAGTCCCTCATCTTGGGTTGGAAAATATGAGCTAATGTATGTACCTATATTTAGAGGCGTATTTAAGAAATTTAAGCTTATACCTGTTAAAAGAGGCCGTGGTGGAACTGAGGTAGAAAAAGTAAGGGAAATGGGTAGGGAGCGATTGAACAGTGGAAATTGGATAATAATTTTTCCCGAAGGCACCAGGATGCCGTATAACAAATCTAAACGGTATGGTTTATCGGGATCAATATTGGCAAAAGAAACTGGTTCCATGGTGCTACCAATTTCACACAACGCTGGAAAATACTGGAAAAGAAGAGGTTGGCTGAAATATCCTGGCAAAATAAGCTTTATAGTTGGAAAGCCCTATGAAACATCTGGATTAGAGCTTAATGAAATCAACAATATCGCTAAAAAATGGATAGATCTAAATGTTAGGTATTAGTTTCTATAACAAAAGTATTGTTTTATTAGCTTTATAGTGTGTTTTCTATTTATTATATATCAATATTACCTGCATTTAGAGCGTTATCTTCAATAAATTCCCTTCTAGGAGGTACCTCATCTCCCATGAGGGTTTCAAAAGTTAACCCTGCATCGTCATCCGCCTTAACTTGTAGCAATAACCTATTGTTAGGATCAAGCGTTGTTTCCCATAACTGATCTGGATTCATTTCCCCAAGACCCTTATATCTCTGAACATTAAGTCCTCTTTTGGAGGACAAAAGTATATCCGATAGGCAGGAATCAATGTTCTCATATTCTCTTGGGTCCTCGCCATTCTCAATTAGAACTTTACCAGTAAACTGTTTTCTTGATTTTTGAACCCTATCAAATAATTTGTAGTCATTAGATTTTAGAAAAGCGCTAGTAATTTTTCCAAAATGTTTCACNCCTCCTATTT
The DNA here is from genome assembly GCA_002718375.1 of Gammaproteobacteria bacterium. Next base: position 24,340 of record PBEI01000004.1, on the reverse strand, counting down.
CTTCTTCTGTATTGAGGTAAGCAATTCCGTCGTCGTCATAATTAATAGAAACTGAAGCTTTATAACCCTTGTCTTTAGCAATTTTAGCTGCTGTCCTGGATAGCCCCTTGATCCATGTTTCTAGTTTTTTCTTATTATTTGCTTCTGTTTTTGTGATTGGCCTGTGTAATGACATTGCTATTGCAGCAATAGATCCTGTTTGCTTAGATAGTCTTTCTATGATGTTTACTGATTGGGCATAATCAAGGACTGTATTTAAAAGACCATCCCCTTCTAGGCCTTTTTTCTTTGATTTGGGTCTTACCAACATGCCCTTAACAGCATTACTTATTATTAGATTGGTTAGCTCCTCATCAGTAAGGACATACTCCTCTTTTTTTCCTTTTTTAAGTTTATACAAAGGAGGTTGAGCGATGTATAAATAACCACCTTTTATTAAATCTTCAAGCTCTCTGTAAAAAAATGTAAGCAGCAGAGTTCTAATATGAGAGCCATCAACATCGGCGTCAGTCATGATGATTATTTTATGGTATCTGAGTTTTTCTAAGTCAAATTCGTCATGTATTCCACAGCCCAGTGCGGTGATAAGGGTTCCTATCTCAGCAGATGAATACATCTTGGCTCTTTGTGCTTTCTCAACATTAAGGATCTTACCTTTTAAAGGAAGTATTGCTTGTGTTTTTCTGTCCCTCCCTTGTTTTGCTGATCCACCTGCAGAATCCCCCTCAACTATGAATAGCTCGCTTAAGGCTGGGTCTTTTTCCTGACAATCTGCAAGCTTTCCTGGCAATCCTGCAATATCAAGTGCTCCCTTTCTACGGGTCATTTCTCTTGCCTTTCTTGCAGCTTCTCGTGCTGCGGCAGAGTCAACTATTTTACTTATGATAATTTTAGCTTCGTTGGGGTTTTCTATTAAAAACTCCTTAAGGTGCTTATTAACAACTGATTCGACTACGCCTTTAACCTCTGAAGAAACTAGCTTATCTTTGGTTTGTGATGAAAACTTGGGGTCTGGATGTTTAACAGAAATTATAGCTGTCATGCCCTCTCTGCAGTCTTCTCCAGAAACAGATATATCAGCCTTTGCAATTTCCTTGTCTATATATGTATTTATTGTTCTTGTTAGGGCGCCCCTAAAGCCAGCTAAGTGCGTTCCACCATCTTTTTGTCTTATGGTGTTTGCAAAACAGTACATGTTTTCTCTGTAAGACTCATTCCATTGNAAGGCGATGTCTACGGTTATATCATCAATTGTCTTGCTGAAATTGATGACAGACTCATGTACGGGGCTTTGAACTTTGTTTAGATGAGATACAAATGCACTGATACCGCCTTCAAAGTAAAACTCTTCTTCTTTTCCAGACCTTGTATCAGTAAGCTTAATGCTTAGCCCCGAGTTTAAGAAAGAAAGCTCTCTTAATCTTTTAGATAAAATATCAAAACTGTAGGTGGTATTAGTAAATGTTTTAGCGCTTGGCTTGAAGGTTACTGTTGTCCCGCTTCTGTCTGTTTTAGACCCTTTTTTAAGCGGTTTTTGAGGAACACCGTGTATATAGTCTTGTTCATAAGTATGTCCGTTTTTATGTATTCTTAGGTTTAACGTTTCTGACAAAGCATTTACCACCGAAACACCGACACCGTGTAAGCCCCCAGAAACCTTGTATGAATCATCATCAAACTTACCTCCAGCGTGCAATACTGTCATGATCACCTCAGCAGCAGAAGTCTTTTCTGTTTTATGTTTATCAACAGGTATGCCCCGCCCGTTATCTTTTACGGTTATAGAGTCATCCTCATGAATGATTACCTCTATGTGTGTGCAAAAACCTGCCAAGGCCTCATCAACAGAGTTGTCAACGACCTCAAAAACCATGTGGTGTAGTCCTGTGCCGTCATCAGTATCACCGATGTACATACCGGGTCTCTTTCGGACTGCGTCTAATCCTTTTAAGACCTTAATGTTGGATGAATCGTAATTTTTTGTATTGGTATTTTTTTTTGACTTAGGCATAAAAAACTATACGTTTTTTGTATGCTTTATTATAACAAATTTCAGCAAATATTCTGTATTGGGCTTATTGTTTTCCCGTTAAATATTTTTGTAATTGTGTGGTGTTTTAGAGCTGTTATAAGTTGTTGATTTTTAAGGCTTTTTAAGTAGTCTGTAATTCTTAATAAGGCGCTTTCATCCAGGCCAGATTCTAGTTCATCAATTAAAAGTATTGGGAGTGCGCCTGTTTTTGTTTCAATCGCTTTGGAAATTGCCAATGCCACAGACAATGACATTTGTTTTTCCTCTCCCTTGGAGCTGAATTCTTTTGCTGGTTTTTGATCTAACTCAATATAAATATCTGCCCTATGCGGTCCACCCATTGTTCTTTTTGCAGCAATATCCCTATTGATATTTTTTGTTAAGTATTCTAAAAGGCTTTCTCCGTCCCAACCCCGTTTAAACTGAACTGTAATTTCTTTTTTTGATACGTGGCCCTGAATTTTACTAATTTCGTTTTTCAAATCCTCAACAAATGCTGCTCGGTGGCTGGTTACCGTCTCTCCCTCTTCGGCGATTATTCTGTCCCATGATCTGATTGCACCCTTTCTTTCTCCATTTTTTATACTTCGATTCCTCTGTTTTAGTGCTTTTTCTAGTTTTTTATAGCTCTCAGCATGTTTTTGTTCCACGTGGAACACCGATCTGTCGACCAATCTTCTTCTATATTGGGGTGATTCTGATGCAATCTTTTCAATATTCGAATCAATTAGACATATTGGCGTGCTAAGAAAAGCCTCCCTTACTGTCATGCTTGTATCATTAGAGCTCAGTGTTTTTTTCTTATTCGTTGATTCGAAAGACTGTTTTGAATTAACTCCTTTTGTATCAAGTATCACTGATTCTGATAAAAAAACACCCTCCTCATGTCTGGAAAGCTCCTTATTGGCTTTGCTAAATGAGTTTAAAGGAGTGCCCAACAAAGAAACGTATATGGCTTCAATTAGTGATGTTTTTCCAGCGCCGTTGTCGCCAATTATGATGTTGGTTTCAGAGAATGTGTGTTCATCGTCTTTCAGGCCTCTGAAATTGCTGTGTTTGGTGCTGANAAGNCTCAATTATAGCCTCATCGGCATTACAACATATTTNGTNTTNGGGTCACTTGGNTCNGTTATTAGNGCGCTNGTGTTTTCATCATTAACGCCGAGTGNTACAAGCTCNCCTGNGCATGCATTNACAGCATCNATGAGATATGAAACATTGAANCCAATTGANAGNTTGGTGNNTGTGTTATCNATATCTAANTCTTCAANNGCTTGTTCNTGTTCTGGGTTTTCTGANGAAATGGTTATTCTNTNGTTATCNATGTCAATTCTNACGCCNTTAAANTTTTCATTTGCTAATATTGATACACGCTGAAGNGCNGGCTTTAAAACTTTNGTGTCNAGCAANATGTTNGTNTCGNTTTCNCTAGGAATCACNCGATTATAGTCTGGAAATGTACCNTCAATNAGTTTTGTNNTTAGTGTTACGCTNGAAAANGNNAANCNTGCCTGGTTATCGACNAACGAGATTTTGCAGTCTTTNTNGTCNGACAAAGATCTNGTTAGTTCTTGAACTGCNTTTCNNGGAACAATACANCTTTGNTCNTTAATNTTCTTTTTATCGATTNCGATGTTNGTCTTTGCNAGTCTGTGTCCATCTGTTCCNACAACNTTAAGNNTNTCAGGNTTNATCTCNANNAGCAGNCCATTNANATAAAANCTGACATCTTGCTGNGCCATAGCGAANTGNGTTTTGTTAAANACNGCTGATAAGTCGGNTTGNGCNATNGAAAANGATTGNTCNCTNTCATTGTTNTCNAANAGNGGNAANTCGTTTGCNGGAAGTTGCTGAAGNGAAAANTTACTCTTATCAGTTTTAAGAANAACNNNNTCNTTNTNCGTAGAAAGCTCNACGTCTGTNTTNCCTAATGAGCGNAGNATNTCAAATANTTTTCTACCNGGAAGNGTGATNGAGAAGTCTTCNGNNATATTNGCTTTAAAAGANCTAGATATTTGAACNTCTANGTCNGTNGCNGTAATAGTAATNTCTCCNGACATNCCNGACATAAGAANATGNCCAAGNATNGGCATNGTTTGTTTTCTATCNACAACGCCAANAANNTTATTAAGGTGGNTAACGAANTCTTCNGANTTAATTATAATATTCATCTTTTTATTTATTTATTATTATTATTAGTAGTGTTAGTATGTGNATANATTAAATTTNTGTATGTTTNTCAATATACTTAAATGGTTTAATCATACATATTATTGTCAATATAGCTGTTCATAATCTAGAATATGTTGTGGATTAAAAATAGTATATTTATTTATCAACACATTATTCACAAAGAAAGCAAGCGCAAAACATTTTTGTAATCCTCATCTACTGAAACATCATTTTTTCTTAACTCTGCAATCTTTTTGCAAGCATGAATAACAGTTGTGTGGTCTCTGCCCCCAAAACTATCACCTATTTCTGGTAAGCTATATGTAGTTAGTTCTTTTGTAACAGCCATTGCAAGCTGCCTTGGCCTAGTAATCGACCGACTCCTTTTCTTTGAGTGCAGATCAGAAACCCTTATATTAAAGTACTCTGCAACGGTCTTCTGAATAGATGCTGTTGTAAGTGTCCTGCTCTGAAGAGAAAGAAGGTCTTTTAAACAATCTCTGGCCATATCAACGCTTGGGCTAACACCGGTAAATCTCGATGTGGCAATTATTTTTCTTAATGCGCCCTCAAGCTCTCGAACATTTGATCGTATGTTTTCACAAATAAAAAATGCTACCTCTTCTGGTAAATCAAAACCCTCAAGCTCTGCTTTAACAAGGAGAATTGCAACGGATGTTTCCATTTCTGGAGGGTCAATCGAAACCGTCAGACCCCAGCCAAATCTAGACCTAAGCCTTTCTTCTAATCCTCTGATTTCTTTTGGATATTTATCACTTGTTATGATTATTTGGCTGCCGCTTTCAATTAAAACATTAAAGGTGTGGAAAAACTCTTCTTGAGACTTTTCTTTGCCCGCTAAAAACTGAATGTCATCAATTAGCAAGACATCTAAAGACCTGTAATCGCTTTTAAAGCTATTGAGGCTATTGTGTTGAATCGCTGAAACCATTTCTCCGACAAACCTTTCAGAGTGAACATACGCAATGTTTTTGTTTTTTTGTTTTTCTCTAATTTCATTACCAACACTCTGAATTAGGTGTGTTTTACCAAGGCCTACACCCCCATAAATAAAAAAAGGATTGTATGATTGCCCGGGGTTTTCAGCTATTTGAAGGGCAGCTGCCCTAGCAATTTGGTTGCTTTTACCACCAACAAAGTTTTCAAAGGTATAAAGCTTATTAAGAGGCGTACCGGTAACTTTGTTTGAGGTATTTGGTGCAACCTTAGCGCTCGGCTCACCTAATTTGTCCTCACCAACGAGTATTGCCACAGAAGTAGTCTGACCGCCTGCGTCCTTCGCTATTGTTTTTATCTTTTTTAAATAGTTCTTTTCAACCCAGTCAACAACAAACTTATTAGGCGCGAAAAGAGTAATTGTGTCAGAGTGCTCGTCTCTACTAAATATGAGGGGTCTAATCCAGGTATTAAATTGTGATTCTGAAAGGTCCGTCTTAAGCTCATTTAGACACTGATCCCAGACGGTTTTTTCCATTATATTATCTCTCAAAATTTGGTTTATTGAAGCAGAGTTTCGCTTCAAATACAGAATATGAATACTATACCCATCTTATAAACTTATCCACAGGGTGTTTATTTGTTGACATATTTTGTATAGTTTCATACTCTTTGCAACCCTAATTAGAATATCTATCATATTGTTTTTAAATAAAGTTTTTATATCCGATGAAAAGAACGTACCAACCAAGCAATTTAAAGAGGAAGCGAACTCACGGTTTCAGATCGCGCATGTCAACAAAAGCAGGCAGGCTTGTTATTAACAGGCGCAGAGCCAAGGGCAGAAAACGACTTTCTGTATAAGGCTTGATAACCTCAAGCAATATTAACTTTGATGAAGTAATTGAGAGCGGCAAACTCATACGCTCTACTTATTACAATCTATATTATTTATATAAAAAGGACGGGAAATGCAGACTAGGCATAAGTTTGCCAAAAGCAAAAGTACAGCGCGCACATGACAGAAATAGGATCAGAAGGATCGTTAGAAACTCCTTTGATGATCTTAAAAACGAAAGTGTCGACCTTGTATTTCTATTAGCAAAGAATCTAGATCAATCTATAAAAAACGATGCTATCATTGTCCGCGAACAGCTGCTTAAAGACTCAAAAACAATATTGTTAGATAAAAACTAAAATGGAATCCGCAAGAACATTTCTATGGCTCACTTTCAGCGCATTGTGTGTTTTTCTATACATTGAATGGAGCAACCAAGACACAGCTTTAGGGTATGACAGTAACCAAGAGAGCACAGCTCCAAGAGGTTTGGAGCAAACCCTAAATACGGCAGACGAAAGCTCTGAATCGTTCCAAGAGAACCTACCAAGCATTAATAGCGGCAAACTTGTTGCCAATACAAACAACCTTAAAGACAAGTCAGAAACGTCAACAATTTCTAATAACGTGCTTTCAATTACGGTTGACAGCAAGGGCGCCGACATAATTGCGGCCAAACTGCTTAAGTATTACCCAAGCAAAAACAAAAAGGATAATAAGATTGACTTGATGTATGTAAATGACCCGCTTTACGAGTTTCATCGACTTCAATCTGGGCTGCTTTCTGCCTCAGGAGAACCAAGCCCCACACACATCGAGAACTACTCATTGTCATCAAGAGGGCGAAACAAGCTCAGCTTTGTTTGGTTTTCTGATGATGGAACTAAGGTCACAAAAACACTTAAGCTTAATCCTGACAGCTATCTTGTTGAGGTAACCTTTTTAATAGAAAACATGTCTGAACAAACAGAATCTTATGTCCCATATTATCAGCTCGTAAAAGACAATGTTGAGGTAGAAAGATCAATGTTTGACGTAGAGTCCTATTCCTTTGATGGGGGCATCATTTATGATGGAGACAGCTATGAAAAACAGTATGCTGACGACCTCATTGATGCACCTTATAAGAAAACGCACACAAACGGCTGGTTTGCCAACATCAGACACCATTTTGTGGTTGCTGTTCTGCCGCCTATGGGTGTCGAGCACAGATATGAGTCTGAACACGATGAAGCTGCTAATCTCAATAAGGTTACAGCAATATCAAACAGCAATATCACAGCTGGTCCAAGACAAAGGACAGAGGCGGGCTTTGGAATATTTATTGGACCAAAGCTACAAAGCGAGCTCACAAAAGCAAGAGATGGCTTAGAGGTTTCGGTAGATTATGGAAGACTGTCTTTTCTTGCCAAGCCCATGTTTTGGGCGCTCAACAAAAGCCACTCTTTTTTGGGAAACTGGGGACTTGCAATCATATTTGTAACACTCATGATTAAGGTTATTTTTTATCGACTTCAGGAGTCTTCCAGCCGCTCAATGGCAAAGATGAGAGAGTTGGCACCCAGGCTAAAAGCCCTGAACGAACGTTTTGGTGACGACAAAACAGCATTGGGACAGGCACAAATGGAGCTGTATAAAAGAGAGAAGGTTAACCCAATGGCAGGCTGCTTGCCCCTTTTGATCCAGATACCCTTTTTTATCGCCTTCTATTGGGTCTTGCTTGAGAGTGTAGAGATTAGGCAGGCCCCTTTCTACCTCTGGCTTGATGATCTTTCATCAAGAGACCCCTATTTTGTTCTGCCTCTTCTCATGGGCGTTGTCATGTTTTTTCAACAAAAGGCCAACCCCGCTCCTGCAGACCCGGTTCAAGAGAAGGTGTTCATGTTTATGCCCATCATGTTTACGCTATTGTTTGCATGGTTTCCCTCTGGACTCGTTCTCTATTGGGTGACAAACTCCCTTCTTCAGTTTGCTCAACAATGGAATGTAAACAGGAAAATGGCCGCAGAAAAAAACTAAAGCCACGTTGAACAAAAAGATAAAAAAAGTAACCGGCACAATTGCCGCTCAAGCTTCAGCACGGGGCGCGGCCGGAATTTCTGTTATTAGAGTTTCTGGCCCACAAACAAAAGAATTTTTTTCAGAAATAACAAAAAAAACACCAGTAGACAGAAATGCGGCCTATACAACCTTTTATGGCAGTAACGACAAGGAGATAGACAGTGGCGTCGCAGTATTCTTTGAGGGCCCAAAAAGCTATACAGGAGAAGATGTTGCCGAGTTTAGTTCCCACGGAAGCCCCGCAATTGTCGAAATGATTCTAAACAGAATATACGAGTTAGGCGGAAGAGAGGCACAGCCAGGCGAGTTTACAAAACGGGCTTACCTCAACGATAAAATGGACTTAACACAAGCAGAGGCGGTTGCTGACTTAATTGAAAGCACCTCTGCAAGAACCGCAATCGCTGCCAAAAGATCTTTAGCCGGTGAGTTTTCAAAAAAGGTGGGCGATATATCAAACAAGGTTACAGGGGTTAGGGTTCTTGTAGAAACCATGTTGGATTTTTCTGACCAAGACCTAGATGAAACCAAACATCCAGAAACGCTCTTATCCATGCTAGAAGAGGCGAAAGACAGCTTTGAAAAACTGATTGAACAAACCAGAATTGGTATAAGGGTGAGAAACGGGCTGGTTATCACAATAATGGGCGAACCAAATGTTGGTAAGTCATCACTCTTCAACAAAATTTGTGGCAGCGAAAGGGCAATCGTTAGCAGCAAAGCCGGAACAACCAGAGACATTGTTTCTGAAAACATAACAATAGATGGGTTTCCATTAAAGGTTCTAGATACAGCTGGGCTCAGATACTCTGAAGATGAAATAGAACAAGAGGGTGTAAAAAGGGCGCTTGAAGCAGGCAAGTCTGCCGACATGGTTTTAGAGGTTTTTGACGCTAAAGACTGGAAAACAATCAATAGAGAAAATAAGAGCACAATTGTTTTGAATAAGTCAGACTTGTTAGAGGACAACCCCCAGCTAGACGAGCCAAACATTTTTCTTCTTTCTGCCAAAACAGGAAAGGGTGTTGACAGGTTGCTGGACCATATTGCCGACCAATTCATTGATGCTGATAGCCATGAATCATCGATTACAGCCAGGGAAAGACATTTGAGATCAATTGGAGATGCCTACACTGCATTTTGCAAAGCAGAGAAAGGTGTTGTAGAGAATGAAGCGCTTGATTTGGTTGCAGAAGAACTGCTTCAGGCGCAAAATAGCTTAGCTGAGGTAACAGGCGAGTTTACAACAGAGGATTTATTGGGAGAAATCTTTAAAAGTTTTTGTATAGGTAAGTAGTGAACAAAAAGAAAAAAAATAATTTAGAAGCGATCGTGGTGGGCGGAGGACATGCTGGGACAGAAGCTGCCGCAGCCTTGGCCAGGATGGGCCACAAAACACTTCTAGTTACTCACTCCATTAAAACAATTGGACAAATGAGCTGCAACCCAGCAATCGGTGGAGTTGGTAAAGGCCACTTAGCAAAAGAAATTGATGCCATGGGCGGACTTATAGCAAGGGCGGCTGATCAAGCAGCAATACACATAAAAAAACTAAATTCCAGCAAGGGAAAGGCAGTTCAAGCAACAAGAGCACAAGCCGATAGAGACCTATACAAAAGAGCGATACAGGAGCTTGTTTACGGACAAGAAAACCTTTCAGTTTGTGAAGCAGCAGCCACAAGGTTGATTATAGACGGCCAAAAAATAAAGGGCCTAGAAACAGACAGTGGAGAAAGGTTCTTTTCTAATACACTCGTGCTAACTGTGGGCACGTTTTTAAACGGTGTGATGCACACTGGAGAGCAACAAACAAGCGGAGGCAGAAAAGGCGATAAACCATCCATAGCGCTCGCGGAGCAGCTTTTGGAAATCATGCCAAGAACAGGCAGGCTTAAAACAGGAACACCTCCTAGAATATTGAAAGCAAGCATTAATTTTGAAAAGCTCCAAGAACAGGTTGGCGACAACCCAAGGCCTGTTTTTTCTTTTATGTCATCAAGAGAAGACCACCCAAAACAGGTCAGCTGCTACATTGCGCACACAAACCAGAGAACGCATCAAATCATTCTTGATTCATTGAAGGGCTCACCAATGTACACAGGAACAATTAAAGGGGTTGGACCAAGATATTGCCCATCAATTGAAGACAAGGTGGTTAAGTTTTCAGAAAAACCAAGACACCAAATATTTGTTGAGCCAGAAGGNCTTGANTCTGAAGAGGTCTACCCAAATGGAATTTCNACAAGCATACCAGAGAAAGCNCAGCGGAGNTTTGTTCGATCAATNGAGGGNTTTGAAAGCGCAGAAATTTCTCAACCAGGNTATGCCATTGAGTATGACTATTTTGACCCAAGAGACCTTAAACCAACACTGGAAACAAAAAACATCTCCGGACTCTTTTTTGCTGGTCAAATCAACGGCACAACAGGATACGAAGAAGCAGCGGCCCAAGGCCTTGTTGCTGGAATCAATGCAGCGCTTAAGATCCAAAACAAAACAGCATGGTCACCAAAAAGAAGCGAGGCCTATCTTGGGGTATTGGTCGATGATTTGGTAACAAGAGGAACAAATGAGCCTTATCGAATGTTCACAAGCAGAGCGGAGCATAGACTGGTCTTAAGAGAAGACAATGCTGATAAAAGACTGACACCAATAGCCAGAGATATGAACCTCATCTCAGAGCATAGGTGGACAAAATATTGTAATAAACAAGAAAAAACAGAAGCTGAAATACAAAGGCTTAAGGATACAAAAATCACAATAGAGCAACTAAAGAATATAGACAGTGAAAGCAAAAAGAAGGATTCAAACAAAACCGCTTTTGAGCTACTCAAGAGACCAGGCGTAACATATGAGAAAATTGTAAGCGAAATAGGCCACAGAGCACACTACAAAAAAAGCACTCTCGAAGATGAAACAATAGATGACTTGATTCAAACAGAGGCAAAATATGAAGGNTATCTAAAGCGTCAAAAAAGAGAGATCGAGAACCAAGAAAAATACACAAACTTAAAGCTTCCAAAAAACATAGATTACTCTAGCCTCCCAGGACTTTCGAACGAGGTCAGACAAAAACTAGCTGAATTTGAGCCACCAACAATTGGACACGCCGCACAAATACAAGGCGTTACACCAGCATCTATCTCGGTATTAATGGTGCATCTTAAAAAACAACAAATTAAAAGAGCGGAGGGAATGTGAAAAATAGAACCTTAACAATAATGCTGAGCATTTTTTTATTTGCGTGCGACCCCAACGCAGACAATGAAAACACCCCAAAGGAAAAGCTCGTCATCGGAGGTGCTTCTGGTGAAGAACTTGCTGAAAATCAAGTTTTTAGAAAAAATAATGGCTCAGACCCAGGGACACTGGACCCTCATAGAGCCGAAGGTGTTCCAGCCTCGAATGTTTTAAGAGATTTATATGAAGGCCTCGTCTCTGAGGCGGCAAACGGAGACTATATTCCTGGCGTTGCTGAGTCCTGGACAATATCAGATGACGGAAAGTCTTATCGATTTAGAATCAGGGGCGATGCAGTTTGGAGCAACGGCGACAAAGTTGTCGCAGAGGACTTTGTCTTCTCTTTGAGGAGGAGTGTTGACCCTAAAACACTCTCAAACTACTCGAGCATGCTTTATCCGATAAAGAACGCAAGAGATGTTGTCTTGGGTAATGGGTCACCCGAGCTTCTTGGCGTGACTGCAGAAGGCGAAAAGGTCTTGCTTATTGAGCTAGAAGAACCCACACCATATTTTATAAGTCTACTGACACATTCAACCACATACCCAGTTCACCCACCGTCTGTTAAAGAACATGGCTCATCCTTTACAAAACCACAAAACATGGTCAGCAATGGAGCCTTCACCCTTGAGGATTGGAGAATCCAGGATTATATTTTACTTACCAGAAACACAAAATACTGGGACGACAAGAACACTACGCTGAGCAAGGTATATTATTATCCGCTTGATAACCCTGACGCATCTCTAAGACGCTACAGAGCAAATGAGCTCGATTTTACAGATACGACACCAAGTGAACAATTACCATGGATTAAAGAAAACCTAAAAGAAGAATTAAAAATAACACCCTATTTTGGAAGTTACTACTATGGGTTTAATAACACAAAACCACCCTTTAAGGACAACCCAGACCTGAGAATGGCACTTTCTTTGGCTATCAATAGAACCATCATTACAGACATTGTTCTTGGTGCGGGGCAAATACCAGCATTTACATTTGTGCCACCTGTTAAAGAATACAAAGGGATTCAGCCTGAATGGGTCAGCCTCACACAGGAGGAGAGGGAGAGTCTTGCGAAGGATTTTTATCTAAAAGCAGGCTATAGCCCAAGCAATCCACTTAGTATTGAAGTTATATATAACACCAGCGAAAACCATAAAAGGGTAGCCTTGGCTGTTGCCTCAATGTGGAAAAAAACACTGGGCGTCGAGACAAAACTAAGAAACCAAGAATGGAAAGTTTTTTTAGAAACGAGAAGACTAAAAGAAGAAACGGAAATATTTAGAGGTGGATGGATAGGAGACTACGATGACCCATACACTTTTTCAGAATTACTCCATTCTGAAAATGAAATGAATCACTCCGGCTATGCAAGCGACGAATACGATGCATTGTTGAAATCAGCTTCACTGAAACCAGCAGGAAGAGACAGATTGAACGACCTGCTTCAAGCAGAGCAAATAATGCTAAACGATATGCCGGTTATCCCGCTTTACTTTTATGTCAGCCAACACTTGATAAAACCTTGGGTGGTTGGTTTGGAGGGAAATGTAATGGATCACCACTACTCTAAATACGTCAAAATATTAAAGTCAGAAACAATTGCAAGTGAGTAACTTTCGTTTTGTTATTGGCAGGTTCTTGGGAGCAATACCCACGCTCTTGATTTTGATTTGTTTGGCCTTCTTTCTTGTTAAAGCCGCACCTGGAGGACCTTTTGATTTCGAACGCTCTCTGCCTGAAGAGGTTGAGGCAAACCTAAGGGCAGCATATAACCTAGATGACCCAGTCTATCTTCAGCTTGCTAAATACATAGGCGATCTTTTACAAGGGGATTTTGGTCCTTCGTTTCAGTACAGAGACTATACGGTCACAGAGTTGATCTCGACAGGCTTTCCTGTTTCGCTTCGTTTGGGGTTTGCAGCAATATTACTCGCCTTGTTTTTTGGCTCATTGATTGGNTCAGTTGCAGCGCTCAACCAAAACAGCAAGCTGGATTATGGCGTCATGTTTTTTGGGATGATTGGCATATCAATCCCTAATTTTGTGATGGCGCCTTTGTTGGTGTTATTTTTTTCAATCGGCCTAAAAGCACTGCCTGCTGGTGGATATAACGGGGGAGACTTTTATCATATGATACTTCCCGTTGTTTCCTTGGCGCTTCCTCAGATGGCATATATTGCTCGCCTAACCAGAGGCTCAATGATAGAGGTTTTAAGCAGTAACTTTGTAAGAACAGCAAAAGCACAAGGCCTGTCAACCAAAACAATACTGTTCTCACATGTGCTCAAGCCCACCTTCCTTCCTGTTGTCTCGTATTTAGGGCCTGCAACCGCAGCAATCATCACAGGATCGGTTGTGGTTGAGCAAATATTTGGACTGCCAGGCCTGGGGAGATATTTTGTGCAGGGAGCCTTAAATAGGGACTATACATTGGTGATGGGCGTTGTGGTTTTTTATGGCTGCCTAATCATATTGTTCAACCTGATTGTTGACACACTCTACGGGTTCATTGACCCAAAAATTAAACAGAACAGATGAAAAAAACAAACTCATTGCTAAACGATGCATGGTCCGCACTTTCGAAAAACAAAGCAGCACTCATTTCTGCTGCAACAATGGCAGCAATGGTTCTTATGGTTTTGTTGGGACCAATTTTCAGCCCTTACGCTATTGATGAAATTGATTGGTCTATGATTGCAGCGGCCCCATCATTTTCAGACGGCCATATTTTTGGAACAGATGACCTAGGTAGAGACCTGTTTGTAAGAACAATGCATGGAGGAAGAATATCGCTTATGGTGGGTTTGGTGGCAACCTTGGTGAGCGTAATGATCGGGGTGACCTATGGTGCAGTAGCCGGCTTTATGGGAGGCAGAATTGATGCGCTAATGATGCGATTTGTTGATGTTTTATATGCAATGCCCTTTTTGTTTTTTGTAATTTTATTGATGGTCTTTTTTGGCCGCAGTATATTTTTAATATTCATAGCAATTGGCGCTGTTAACTGGCTGGATATCGCCAGAATAGTAAGGGGCCAAACGTTAAATATTAAAGGCAAAGAGTTTGTTGATGCCGCAAAGACAGGCGGAGTTTCTACAATTAAAATCATCATGAAACACATCGTCCCAAACCTCCTAGGCGTGGTGGTGGTCTATGTCGCACTAACTGTCCCCCAAGTTATTCTTGTTGAGTCGTTTTTGAGTTTTCTAGGCCTGGGCGTTCAAGAGCCCATGACATCTTGGGGCGCGCTCGTAAATCAAGGCGCTAGACAAATGGAGTCTTCACCTTGGATGCTGTTATTCCCAGCGGTGTTTTTAGCCACCACACTGTTTTGTTTTAACTTCATTGGCGACGGCCTAAGAGACGCACTTGATCCAAAAGATAGGACAAGAGGCAATGACTGATATTTTAAAAGCAAAGAACCTAAACGTTCTCTTCAAAAGCAGAGGAGAATCAATTCATGCAGTCAAAGACCTTAGTTTTAAACTAAGCGGTAATGAGGTTTTGGGTATTGTTGGAGAGTCTGGGTCTGGAAAGAGCCAAACAGTGCTTTCAATCATGGGGCTTCTAGAGTCAAACGGCAGCGCTTCAGGCAGCGCAGTTTTCGCTGACAAAGAATTGATCGGACTGTCGAATGCAGAACTGAATCAAATCAGAGGTAATGAGATTGCCATGATATTCCAAGATCCAATGAGCTCCTTGAACCCCTATATAACCATTGGAAAACAAATGTCTGGAGTACTTAAAAGACACACCAAGATGAGCAAGCATGAGATAAAGGAGAGGTGTATAGAAATGCTTCACTCTGTCGGCATTAGCAAGCCACACGAACGATATGACGGCTATTCATTTGAACTTTCTGGTGGAATGAGGCAGAGGGTAATGATCGCATCAGCACTGCTTACCAACCCAAAGCTTTTAATAGCAGATGAGCCCACCACAGCCCTTGACGTAACTGTCCAAGAAAAAATACTGGATTTGATATTAGATGTGAAAGACCGATTCAAAATGTCTGTAATTATGATCACTCACGACCTTGGCGTTGTTGCAAGAACATGTGACCGAGTATTGGTTATGAAAGACGGCGAGCTTCAGGAAAGTGGCGACACAGAATCAATATTTTATTCACCCAACGCAGCATATACAAAAGAACTATTGGAAAAATCAAAAGAAATAAACCTGGATGATCAGCAGAAATACACAGANAGACAAGAGACAAGCATCAAGAATAGCTTGGTTAAATCCAGCAAGGCCAAAGTCANCTTTATGCTGCCAAAAAAGACACTTTTTGCAGCAAACAATGTCTTAACAGCAGTCAATGAAATATCAATGGAAGCCTTAGATGGAGAAGTGTTGGGCATCGTTGGCGAGTCAGGAAGCGGAAAGTCAACGCTCGCCAAAACAATTTTGGGACTGCAAAAACTCACATCCGGACAGGTGGAGGTGTTTGGAGAAAAGCTCACTGAAATCAACAAAAAAGAGCTAAAAGAGATTCGTAAAAAAATGCAAGTCGTCTTTCAAGACCCATTCTCATCGCTTAACCCAAGGATGACAGTCTTTGAGATTTTAAAAGAACCACTGGATTCATTCTTTCCCTCAATGACAAAAGAGTCAGCACAAAAAGACATAGAGGATGGCCTAATGGAGGTTGGTTTGACACCAGATTATTTGGGCAGATACCCCCATGAGCTTTCAGGCGGACAATGCCAACGAGTTGCAATTGCAAGAGCGCTGATGCCTAAACCACAACTNTTGATATGTGANGAGGCNGTCAGCGCACTTGANGCATCTATCAGNGGCGAAATAATAGACNTNCTNCTAAGAATAAAAAGCGAGAAAAAACTAACAATGATATTTATTGCCCANGACCTTGCNGTGGTTAGAAAGANATGTGACCGNGTTATAGTGATGCAGTCAGGCAAGATAGTTGAGCAGGGCCCAACAGAGAAAGTATTTTTTGAGCCAGAAAAGGAATACACTGCAAACCTATTAAGCGCAGTACCGGTTCCCGACCCAAGAAAAGAGAAGGAAAAATATATTCAAAGAACTCAAGCGGATTAAAAAAAGGAGAAAAAATGTCACAGATACCCAATGAATTTGATTGCTTCANAATCAACCAANAAGAAGACAAGATCGTCTCTGGCCTTGAAAAANTNAANCTTGANGACATAAACCCAGGNGAGGTAACACTGAAAACAGANTACTCAAGCATCAACTACAAAGATGCNTTGGCTGCAACNGGGGCTGGAAAGATACTCAGAACTTTTCCACTTATAGGTGGAGTTGATGTTGCAGGCGAAGTNTTAGAAAGCAAGGACTCAAGATTTAATCCAGGCGANAAAGTCATTGCTGCTTGCTCAGGTTTGAGCGAAACAAATGACGGCGGATACAGCGAATATACCCGTATAAGCANCGAAGCAGCNATTGAGCTTCCAGAAGCAATGGATACAAGAACTGCCATGGCAATTGGTACAGCAGGGTTCGCTGCAGGGCTTGCAATCTATAAGATGAAGTTAAACAAACAAACCCCTGAAATGGGACCCATTGTAGTAACNGGCGCAACCGGGGGAGTAGGCAGTATTGCGATTGACATGCTTTCAGCTTCTGGTTTTGAAACAACCGCTGTCACAAGAAAGAAAACACATGATGANTATCTAAAATCAATCGGTACATCAAACATCATNTGTCTCGAGGACATGGAGATGGGNGAGCGACCACTTGAAAAAGCACAATTTGGAGGNGGNATAGACAACGTTGGNGGAGNNCTTCTTTCGTGGGTGCTTAGATCAACGGTGCCNGAGGGCAATGTTGCTAGCATTGGCTTGGCAGGAGATTTTAAGCTCCCNACAAATGTCATGCCTTTCATACTCAGAGGAGTCAATCTTTTNGGGGTAAACTCAACAACNCTTCCAAATTCTTTTAANCAAGATGTATGGAACGACATTGCAGTAAATATGTCCCCAAAAAAAATAGAACAGATCGTGACNAAAGAAGTCACGTTGGAAGANNTGCCAGAACAGTTTCAAGCGTTTCTTGATGGAAGNATTGTTGGCAGAGTATTGGTGAAAATCTGAACCTTTCTAAAAGCGANAAAGCCCTNCTTAAAAAAGGGGTCATTGCTCTGGGNTTGNGTCATTCGAANGAAGAAATNGAGCAACAGNNGAAATACNTAGAGCTGCTGCTGGAGGCAAATAAANACATTAACCTCACAGGAATCACCCAACCCAAAGAGGCAGTAATAAANCACACGCTCGACTCATTGAGNGCCTCAAAAGCNATCGAGGGAAGCAAGATCATTGACATAGGNTCTGGTGGCGGGACACCAGGAATACCTTTGGCAATTGCAAACCCAGACAAGCACTTCTATTTGATTGATTCGGTCNTAAAAAAAACAAACTTTTTAGACGAAGCAACCAAGGCATTGGGCTTGAAAAATACCACNGTCATATGTCAAAGAGGAGAAAGAATAAACAACATCTCTGCTGACACAGTTGTCTCAAGAGCATTTGGCTCGCTCAATTATCTCATCGATGCATCAAAAAAGATGGTTACAAAAAACGGCCTTTTTTTGGCCATGAAAGGAAAAATTAAACANGAAGAAATCAACGAACTCATGAANGACTTCTCTGTTCTACAAATACAAGAAATTAAGGTACCCTATTTGGAAGCAACGAGACATTTCGTCTTTATCAAAAGAAAATAAATGGCAAACATCATAGTAATTGCAAATCAGAAAGGAGGGGTTGGGAAAACCACAACATCCATCAACCTCGCCGCCGCTTTGGGTCAGCTTGGCAAGAAGACCCTACTGGTTGATCTTGACTCTCAGGGCAATGCCTCAAGTGCATGCGGCCTCAGCCATGACCAGGCAACACCGACTATTTATGACCTACTTTTAGGAGAGGTTGATGCCAACCAATGTATCAAAAGAGCTGCAGAAGATGGTTTTGATATCATTCCATCCAATAGAGACNTGATGGCTGCAGAAATACAACTCTTGGAGCTAGAAGAGAGGGAGCTAATTTTAAAGAAAGCACTCGAGGGCATAACAAGCCTTTATGATTTTATCGTTATTGATTCTCCACCATCGATGAACATACTCACACTGAATGCGTTGTCTTTCGCCGAAAGCCTGATTATACCAGTGCAGTGCGAGTATTATGCTCTTGAGGGCATGACAGGAATGCTTGAGTCAATTTACCAAATTAAAGANAGTGTCAACCCAAANCTCGACCTATTGGGNGTTGTCAGAACCANGTATGACAGCAGAAACAGCCTTGCTGTAGAGGTTTCAGCCCAANTGAAAAAATATTTTCACGACAAGCTTTTTTGGACATTTATTCCTCGNAATGTTCGCCTTGCAGAGGCGCCAAGNCATGGAATGTCAGCCCTGAAATANGATCCCAATTGCTCTGGTTCTAAGGCGTATTTATCCCTTGCCAAAGAGGTNGCCAAAAAAACCATGGAATCATAAAAGAACGAGGTTAAACTAAANACATGTCAGACAAAAGAAAAAGTCTAGGTAGGGGCTTAGATGCTTTGTTGGGACAGTCTGNAGAAAACGAAGCAAAAANNNACAAACAAGGCNTGTCTGAGATCAGCATAGAACAAATNGGCCCAGGNCCATTTCAGCCGAGAAAACAAATTGAAGAGTCTCAACTNAAAGAGCTCGCTCAATCCATTGAAGCACAGGGCGTAATCCAACCGATTGTTGTCAGAGAGAGAGCGCTTGCTGATTCTCACACTGGAGTCAAATACGAGATCATTGCAGGCGAAAGAAGGTGGAGNGCCTCTCAGATNGCTGGATTAGAGAGCATCCCAGCCGTTGTGAGAACCATTGCTGATTCTGCAGCNGTTGCTGTCGCACTTATTGAAAACATTCAAAGAGAGAACCTTAACCCTCTTGAAGAAGCAAACGCATTTCAACGCTTGATAATGGAGTATGAGATGAGCCATCAAGAGGTNGCAAATGCTGTTGNNAGAGCNCGAGCAAGCATCAGTAACGCACTCAGACTCCTTGATCTGCCGAGCAGTGTGCANGAATTGGTTAACAAGAAAGAATTGAGCATGGGCCATGCAAGAGCACTGCTCTCTATTCAAGACAGAAGCATGCAATTAGAGGTTGCAAACCTTATAGTCGAAAAAGGCCTCTCGGTGAGAGAGGCAGAGAGCTTGGTCAGAAAAATTGTTGATAANAAACANCCAAATAAATCAAANCCAGNAGCTGATCCAGACATCCAGAGACTCGAAAACCAATTGACCAGTCAGTTAGGAGCAAAAGTAACAATTAAACATAAAAAATCTGGCGCAGGAACGTTGAGTATTAAATATTCAAGCTCAGACGAGCTTGAAGGAATACTTTCAAAAATAAAGTAATCAAAGCAAATGAACCNAGTACGTTCACCCAAAGAAATCGCATTCCTANTATTNCTTGCACAAACAGCCACCGGNGTTCTTGTTGCAATGNTATTTTTTTANTTTGANAGTATTGAGAGCGCAAGATCATCATTTATTGGTAGTGCAATAGCCGTTTTAACCTCTTTACATTTGCTCAGTGTTTTGCTCGACAAAAGAGAGAAAAAACCAAAAAGCATTGTGAACACACTGTATCTTCTTGAGGCCTTTAAGTTCGTGCTCACAGCGTTGCTTTTTGTTATAGCAATAATCTTGTTAAAAGCAATTTTTTTCCCACTAATAATAGGGTATAGTGTTGCCATTTTTATATATTGGCTATCGTTATTGATCACCTGATATAGGAACAATGAGAAGAATTTTCATCAACAAATTACTCCCAACGCTCATCGCGTTATTTTCTATTGGAAACGTTTCTGCAGCTGAAGGCGTTGGATGTTTTGGGCCAACAAAGGAAAAAGAATTCTCTGCCAATGAATACATTTCTCACCACCTTTCACATTGCACTGTAGACTCGCCACTTGGGATCATTCATATAGACAGCGTTTTTTATGCTGTTTTTATGGCCGTTCTTTTTCTTTTTGTTTTTTACCGGTTTGCTAAAAAAGCAAGCTCAGGCATACCAAGCAAGGGACAAAGCTTCATTGAAATGATCATAGAGTTTGTGGATGAGCAAGTTAAGGATACTTATCACGGAAGCAGCAAACTAATTGCGCCGCTTTCATTGACCATATTTGTCTGGGTCTTTCTGATGAACTTCATGGACCTGTTGCCGGTTGACATGCTTCCAAAAGCTGGCGAGATGATGGGAATCAAGTATATGAGAGTAGTGCCCAGCGCAGACCTCAATGTTACATTTGGGCTTTCGGTGACGGTCTTTTTGTTAATTTTGTATTACAGCGTCAAAATAAAAGGCGTGGTCGGTTTTGCAAAAGAGCTAGCATTTCAACCATTTGGCAAAGCGATGCTCCCTTTTAATCTTCTGCTAAAAGTGATTGAAGAAATAGCAAAACCAATTTCTCTCGGCCTTCGGTTGTTTGGAAACCTCTATGCAGGAGAGTTAATTTTTATGATTATCGCAATATTCACTGCTGGTGGTGGGGTCATGTACCTTTTAGACCTCGGCGTACTTCCGCTTGCGATAGGACAGTTTATTTTGGGACTAATATGGGCATTGTTTCACTTGATCATTATTTTGTTGCAAGCCTTTATTTTTATGATGTTGACCATTGTTTATTTGAGCATGGCGCATGAGGACCATTAGTTTTTTAACCATTTAATATAAGGAGATAAAAATGGAATTTGTACAAGGCATGACATTGGTAGCGGTAAGCATACTAATTGGAATGGGGGCCTTAGGAACAGCAATCGGTTTTGGTTTGCTGGGCGGGCGTTTTCTTGAAGGATCAGCTAGACAACCAGAGATGGTTCCGATGCTACAAGTCAAAATGTTTATTGTTGCAGGACTTCTTGACGCAGTAACAATGATTGGAGTTGGTATTGGGCTTTTCTTGCTATTCGCAAACCCTTACCTTTCATAATCAACTTAAACGGAAAGTAATATGAGCTTGAACGCAACACTGTTGATACAAATGACCGTCTTTGCGGTGGTCGTTCTATTTAGCATGAAGTTTATTTGGCCGATGATAATGGAGGCCATAGAGGAAAGAAATAAAAGCATATCCGATGGTTTGGCCGCAGCAGAGCAAGGACAAAAAAAGCTGAGCGAGGCTGAAACAGAAGTAAATGCACTCATTAAAGAAGCAAAACAGCAGGCCACAACAATTCTAGACCAGGCAAACACAAGAGCCACTGGAATAGTGGAGTCAGCAAAGAGCGAAGGCACATCAGAGCGAGATAAAATCATATCCACTGCTCACGATGAGGCACAACAGGAAGTCTCCAAGCTTCGCGAAGGCTTAAGAAAAGAAGTTGCTGTCTTGGCAATAACTGGTGCTGAGAAAATCCTCTCAAGAGAGATCAACAAAGCAGATCACAAAGACATGCTCGACGAGTTGGCGAATAAACTGTAATTATGTCTGAATCAAAAACAATCGCCCGTCCATACGCAAACGCTTGCTTTGAAACAGCTCAAGAAAGCGGCAATGCCGAAGAGTGGTTGCTGTTTCTTGAGACCGCTGCAGAGGTGGTAAAAGACAGTGCAATGTTAAATCTTGTCAAATCTCCAGGCATAGATAAACAAGCACTTGCAAAAACCATTTTTTCTGTCAGCAATGAAGCATCGGGCACACCGGAGTCTGAAGACAGAATGAATTTTATTTCATTGCTATCACAAAACTCACGCCTTGAAGCGCTTCCAGAGATAAAGAAGCAGTTTCAGCAAATGAAACAAGAGCTTGAGAGGGTTGTTGAGGCAACAATTACTACAGCCAGTGAAATCAGCGAAGAGTCTCTAAATACTATAAAAGCAGCACTTGAAACCAAGCTTAACCAATCAGTAAGCATTGAGGTAATGATGGATGAAGGCCTTATAGGTGGGGCAAAAATCCAAATCGGCGACAGCATGATTGACGCCTCTGTTAGGTCCCAGATAGATGAGCTGGGTAGAATTTTAACGAATTAATGAAATAAGGATAGAGAGATGGCAACCAAAGCATCTGAAATAAGTGAATTAATAAAACAGCAAATTAAAAACTTCGAACACGAAGCCAAATCATCAGACGTTGGGACAGTTGTTTCTGTAACAGATGGTATCACCAGAATACATGGATTAAACGACGTCCAATACGGAGAGATGATCGAGTTTCCTGGCGATACATTTGGCTTGGCCCTTAACTTGGAACAAGACTCAGTCGGAGCAGTGGTATTAGGCGACTACACCCACATTTCTGAGGGAGCACAAGTAAAAACAACCAATAGAATTCTTGAAGTGCCGGTTGGCGAAGGCTTACTTGGCAGAGTTGTCGACTCCTTGGGAACACCTCTTGATGGAAAAGGAGCTATTTCCTCAGACCAAACAGCACCAATAGAAAAAGTTGCACCGGGGGTCATCTCAAGGCAGTCGGTCGATCAACCAGTTCAAACTGGGCTTAAGTCGATTGATGCAATGGTACCAATCGGAAGGGGTCAGCGAGAGCTTATCATTGGAGATAGACAGACAGGAAAAACAGCGGTTGCTGTTGACACCATAATCAACCAAAAAGGCACAGGGATAAAATGTATCTACGTTGCGGTGGGCCAGAAAAACTCTTCAGTTGCCAATGTGGTTAAGAAGTTAGAGGAAGAAGGCGCATTAGAGCACACAATCATTGTCAATGCTGCAGCGTCTGACTCCGCTGCCATGCAATATATTGCTCCATATTCAGGCTGTGCAATGGGCGAGTACTTCCGAGACAAAGGAGAAGACGCCCTAATTATTTTTGATGACTTAACCAAACAAGCCTGGGCATATAGGCAAGTATCACTTCTATTAAAAAGACCTCCTGGAAGAGAGGCTTATCCCGGCGACGTATTTTATCTTCATTCAAGATTGCTTGAGAGAGCGGCAAGGGTGAACGCAGAGTATGTAGAAAAAGAAACAGGCGGGAAAGTGAAGGGTCAAACAGGCTCGTTAACTGCATTGCCAATCATTGAAACACAAGCGGGCGACGTTTCTGCTTTCGTGCCAACAAACGTGATTTCAATTACAGACGGACAAATATACCTAGAAAGTGATTTATTCAATGCGGGCATTAGGCCGGCGATAAATGCTGGTTTATCTGTTTCTAGGGTGGGCGGAGCAGCGCAAACAAAAATCATTAAAAAGCTAGGAGGCGGTGTCAGGCTGGCATTGGCACAATATCGTGAGCTTGCAGCATTTGCCCAGTTTGCATCTGATCTTGATGAGGCCACAAGGAAACAACTAGAAAGAGGTCAGAGAGTAACAGAGCTAATGAAGCAAAAACAATACGCTCCACTAACTGTAGCAGAAATGGCTGTGTCCCTTTATGCTGCGAACGAGGGCTATCTTGATGATGTCCCAGCAGATAAGATTGTCGATTTCGAGGCAGCACTACACGCAAACTTTGTTGAATCAGCCTCTGATCTTGCCCAAAAAATCAATGATACTGGTGACTACAACGATGAAATTGAAGCCGAGCTCAAAAAGTTCCTAGAAGATTTTAAAGCAACCGGCACCTATTAATTATGGCAAACGAAAAGGAAATTCGAACAAAAATTGGGAGTGTTAAAAACACCCAAAAAATTACGAAGGCCATGGAGATGGTTGCGGCAAGCAAGATGCGTAGAACACAAGATACAATGAAAAAAGCGTTGCCATATGCAGACAAAATCAGAGCTGTGATAGGACATATCTATAAGGCAAACCCCGACTATAAACACCCCTTTCTTGAAAAGCGTGAAGTCAAAACAACTGGCTACATAGTTGTCAGTTCTGACAGAGGGCTTTGTGGCGGGCTCAATGTGAACATGTTTAGAGGACTTATTCCTAAGCTCAAAGAGAACAAAAACAATCAGATTGATTCAAAGCTTTGCCTTGTTGGAGCAAAGGCAGTCCAGTTTTTCAGGTCTGTGGATGTGGATGTTATAGCAGCAGCATCACATCTTGGCGAAGAGCCACAAGTTGAAGATTTAGTTGGGGCAATCAAAACGATGCTGGATGA